>JBGPHY010000421.1:0-5538 GCA_041484625.1 Terriglobia bacterium
ATGTTCAGCCGCTGAACCTTGAAGTCCGAGGATGGGTACTTTTCCTCCCAGGTCTTCAGCAACTCAATCTTCTTGGCCGGGGCGGCGGTTTTTTGGATCTCTTGAACCAAGTCGTACTCGGCCCGGTCTTTCCAATTGGGCGGGTGCCCGAGCTTCTGGTTGAAATCCACCATCATTTCCAGCGTGAAAGTCGGAATCTTCCGGTCTTGAAACAACCCTTGGCAACCGGTCGCCCTCCCCTTTCGGATGGGGACGGATTCCACGTCGACTGGCCCGCCAGGCGTCAAGTTGTTGTGCGGGTCTGGCGGAGCGTAGAAGCTTTTAGTCTGATCGAGCAACCTGTAGAAGCGCTCACCAATCTCGCGCATTGGCTTGCCACCAGCCGAGAGCGGTCCCGAGAGGTAATCGATGGTTTCCGTCTCGTGTATCGTGAGAAACAGGTCCATGCGATGGCCGGAATCCACCCAATCCAAAATTGCCTTCCGCTGGGCATAAATCTCCGGCGTCAGTTTCGCGTCGACATTGTCCCAATTTCGATTGAGGTCGTAGCCGAACTTGTTGAACCTTACACCTCCCTGCACCACTTTATCGGGATCGGCCATCGGGAACAGTTTCACCATGCATTGATCGCGGATCTCCGCGGCGCGCTCGTCGTCTGAGAGCAAAAAACGGAGCGCGCCTTTCACCGCCCATGACGTACCCGCCTCCCACGAATGTTGCCGTGCCATCAGCCAGATGATCTTTTTGCCGGTGTCCGCCCCCTTTGGATTCGTGACCGTGAGCAGCAGCATTGGCCGGCCCTCTGCCGTTTTGCCCACCACGGCCCGCTTGAGACATGGATAGCCGCGGAAATCGTCGAGCAACCGCTTCAATTCTCTGTGGGTGTAAGGCCGGACCCGGGCGATAAAGAGGTGATTCCCTGTCGGCCTGCAGCGGATGCGCAGCGTGGCCGGTTTAGCGATCCATTCCAGTTGGTTCTTGGCGAAGTGCGTCCAATTCTTGCCGTCAGAGCTGTACGACGGCTGCATGGTCGCCACATTGCCCTGGTGCGGCTGGTAATCATATTCGCCCTCAAAACCGACAAGGTCGATGGTCAAGTCAAGGGCCGCGACAGATGGCCTCAGCCAAGCTAGCGACCCTGTACCGGGCGGATTCATTTCGGGGACGAGTGCGGAAACCAGAATCAGGTCCTGGAAAGAAGCTACGAAGATTGCAGGATTCGGGCGCGAATGGCAGATTCTGCCTGATCCAGTGCAGTGGCTAGCTGGGACCTATCTTTGCCGCCTCCCTGGACGAAACTCGGAGATCCTCCTCCAATAGCTTCTCCACCCGTTCGGGCACGTCCGGGAGACCGACCGAGAACTTTCGGGCTGCCGATTCGAGAAGAGCCAAATCACTGCGGTGGGCGTCGAGGGCTCTTCGGCCGCAGACAAACTCAACCCGGACTTGACGGTTTACTCGTTCCAAGCCCCGCACAAAGATGCCACCAATTTCGCCGCAGTGCCGAACGTGCGTGCCTCCGCAGGCCGAAACGTCGAAACCCTCAATTTCCACGATCCGCAAAGGCCCATCCCGCTGGCTTTCTTGGCGCAGACCCAATTGAGGGACCTTATCGGGAGACACATGGCGCACCCGAATGGGCCGGTTTTCAAAGACGATCGAGTTAGCCAGCTCTTCAGCTTCCCGGACCCGGTCCAATGAAACCTCTTCTGCGTCGAGATCGATGGTGACATACTTCTCGCCCATGTGGAAGCCTACCGTGTTAAAGCGAGTTGTTTTCAAGAAAGCCTGGGAGAGGATGTGCTGGCCCGAGTGCTGCTGCATGTGGTCGAACCGCCGATGCCAATCGATCTCGGCTTCCACTTGCTCCACGGCAGGAAGAGGCGAGTCTAATCCGTGGACTATGTCCCCTGAACTCTCTTCCAACACCTCGACTACCCGCGCCGTGCCAATGCGGCCGAGATCATGAGGCTGCCCCCCGGAAGCAGGATAGAAGGCCGTCTGGTCCAGAATCGCTACCCAAATCCCTGCCGTTTCAAACCGACGGACCACCCTGGCCTGAAATTTCAGCAGGTAACTGTCGTCATAGTAGAGTCGCTGGGTCATTTTCCAGCAAGGTTATTGCAATCAGCGCTTGCATTCAAGTTGAACTTGGTTTAAAAGAGAGCTTCACTTCCTGCTTGCACTGAACCTGAAAGTGCGCTAAAAGTTCAGATTGAAGGTAGTCCATATCGCCCTGGTAATAAATCAGCTGTCGCCCAAACAAAATCGGGAAACTGGAGTCTTTGCCTGTCCATTTTCTGAGAATTGGCAACTCACTTTCCCCGGATTGCCGCAATAGGATCTGGTAGTGTTAACAATCTCGCCCTGATGGCACGCGAAATGAAGGAGGCAGATAACCATGAATTCTCTTAACAAACTTGCTTGGAGGATTGCCGGAGGGTGTTTGGCACTGGCGTTCTGTGTTACGACTCTCCACGCCCAGGCCGCGCAGGCACAGCAACCCAAACAGCCGCAAGCCAAGACTAAGGCCGAGTACGATGCTTACACAGCCGTCTACAACGAGCAGGATCTCAATAAGAAGGTCGACCTCGGAGGCAAGTTCCTGACGGAGTATGCCGACTCGGAATTCAAGACCTTCGTTTACCAGATCCTGATCAACAGTTATTCCAGTCTGGGAAATGCCGCCAAAGTTGCGGAAATTGGCGAGAAGTTCATATCTGATTTCCCACAGGCCGATCCGGGGGCAAAAAAATTCGTCTTGCAGCGGATGATGCAATCCTACCAGGCGCTGAACAAGTTCGAGGAGACCGTCCAGACGGGCGAGAAGCTCCTGGCTATCGATCCCAATGATTTGGCCGCATTGATGACGCTCTCGAGCGTCCTGCCGGAGCGAGTCCCCCAAGACGAGGCCAAGAAGACCGAGCAATTGCAGAAGGCCATGGAATATGCCCAGAAGGCGGAAACCGCCGTTACGGCTCTTTTTAATGGTCCCAAGCCCGCCCAATTCACCGACCAGCAATGGAGTGATGAAAAAAACCGCTCCCTCTCATCGATATATGCTTCCATGGGATTGGTGCACCTCAATAAGAAAGAGTACGACAAAGCCTCGGAGCAGTACGAGAAGGCCACTGGCCTGGCTTGGAACAATCCGATTGATTTCTATCGCCTGGGAATTGCTTACGGCTTCCAGGCAAGGGCTCTGGGAAAGGAACTGAACGACATGTATATGGCCCAGAGCCAGGCTCCAGATGCTGCCGCTAAGATCGAAGAAAGAAAGAAACAATTCACCACTGTCCAGGACAAGGCAATTGACGCGCTCGCCAAGTCCGTGGGGTTGAAAGGTGTGACCGAAGCCCAGGCCCGGTCCGAACTGGAGAAGTTGTGGAAGTCTAAGAACGACAACACTTCCGGGCTCGATGCCTACATTGCCCAGATGCTGGAAGCCCTGAAGAAGGGACCGCAAAAGTAGTCCGTGAACGAATTGGAATGCAACAAAAAGCCAGGGGATATCTCCTGGCTTTTTTATGGCTGGAGGCGAGTCAGGAGTTCATTCGGATCCAAAGGAACAGAACTCGTGACCTTTAGTGTTAATAGGCTACGCAGATCCCGGCCTCGCTCTGTAGTGACTGGCCGGCCGTCAGTCAATCCTCTCAGAAATGCCGATACCTCAGGCTCGAGCTGGACATAACTTTCCAGCGTGTGGGGAACCAGCAGACGATCATTTGCCGAAATCTCAAACTCCTGTCGGTTGAAACGAACTATTCCCTTGAGGCGAGCGTCGCTTTCCAACCTAAGCACAGCCAATAGGGCTGCCCTCAGAGCCTGTTTCAGCCTGTCCTGATTTGTCCCGAGCAGGATCGCCTTGCGGTTGTAGCGGACCCCCGGCCGGTTGCCCGCATTGTCCAGGCTGTAGTCCTCCTCCAGCCCGACCAGCACGACCCCCGGACCCCCAAATACATGACGGTAGTCTGCCACATCGATTAGCAGTCCGTCTTCGCCTTGTTCTTGAATCCAGCTGTGGAATACGGGGACAATCCCCTCCCAATCTACAGGTATGGAGTCCTCCAGGAAGAGCTTGACGTTGAGATGCTGCAATTCCATTAGACCTTCCCTACGGTCGGGCGGTTGGCAGCCAGGCGGCTGTGGCAGCTGTGGCAGGCTTCGATAAATAACTGGGCCTCTGCAACGAGACGGCGTGCAGATTCCGCAGTGTGGGGTTTGCCGGCCTCCTGTTGGGCAACAAAGAAGTAGTGAGCGAATTTTCCCCCCACAAAGTGATCGTGGAATTTTTCGGTTTCGTAAAATCTTCGGCGGAACTCGCTCGCGATCAATTCGGGATTTTCTGGCACATCCAGGTATTCGGTTCTAACCAGTGCCCGGGCTGCCTGAACCATGGACTGGTAGGCAGTTCGACCAGCTTTCCCGGCGTCCCCCTTTTCCAACAAAATCTGGGACTCGAAAACCCCATGTTCGGCAGCCGCCATCTCAAACTCGACGAATGACACCACTTCCCCGGCACACTCTCCCTTGCCGATATCATCAATACTGTACTCCCGGGGATCTCCCCAATCACTGTAAAAGGACGGGTCCGCCTGGTAAGCAGGAACGTGAGTCAAGTCCTCAATCAACCTCTTGACTTCAAGCTTGCCCACCCTCCGGATAAACTCCTGGAACCCCTCGCCCCCTGCGCGCCTGGTCAGATAAAGCTCCGTGATTCGGGTGACCACTTCCAATATGTTTTTCGAAGGGACCGCCGCAACTGGGAGACCGTAAGAGCCAGCATTGCGAGTCCATTCTCCACCCAGCACAACCTGGAAGTGGGGGACCGTGTAACCCCCAATCTTCCGACTGACCCCATAGAAACCGAGATCGGCAATATGATGCTGGCCGCAGCTGTTGAAACAACCGCTGACTTTGATATGGAGGTTTCGCACCGCCTCATCCATTTGGAAGCTTTTCTCAGAGAGTCGTTTCCGCAATTCCGCAGCCAGGCCGCGAGAGGATGAGATCCCGAGCTTGCAGGTATCGGTTCCTGGGCAGGCTACGATGTCTACAATGGTCCCTGCTCCGGATTCTCCCAGCCCAGCTGTTTCCAGCGCGGTGTGAATCTCGGGAAGGTCACTTTCGCTCACCCAGCGGATCACCAGGTTTTGTTCGACCGTTGTGCGGACCGTCTCCCTGGTAAACCGCCTGGCCACATCGGCCAAGGATCGGAGCTGGCTGGCCGTGATGTCACCCAAAGGCAAAGCAACTGTCACTATCACGTAGCCGGGTTGTCGCTGGCGCCGAACATTAGATTGGAGCCACTGCTGGAATCGCTCACTCCCCCCTTCTGGCCACCGTCCCGGGAGGCGCTGGGGAGACTCCTCGAACTCCGCCCCCTCCTTCAGGTAATCGATCCACCGGGCATCCGGAAGGAGCTTTTGGCGTTCCTGTAACACGACTTCCCGGAATTTCTCAATCCCCAGGTCATGAACTAGGAATTTGATTCGCGCCCGGTTCCGGTTCTTCTTTTCCCCCAGCCTGGCGAAGACG
>JBGPHY010000422.1:0-5501 GCA_041484625.1 Terriglobia bacterium
ACTCGCACGTGCTTTCCGAGCGGGTCCTGGTGGGTCCAGAATTGGCGCGCCATGCTCTCATTGATCAAAATGCTCCCTTGCCCGGTCCGGGTTTCCAGTCCACTGAAGGTGCGGCCTCTGAGAATCGGCGTTCCCATGGTCTCGAAATAGTTGGGCCAGACGATGGTGTATTTAATCTGGAGGGGTTCTGCGTCAGGGGGCATCTCATATCCGGGAATTTTCACGCTAAAAGCCTGGCCACCCTCAGTCGGGTAAAGAGGCGGACGTTGGACCAGGCTGACTTGCTTGACGCCAGGCAATCCCTGAACACGGGCTAGCAGACTCCGATAGAACGATAGGGTTTGGTCTTCGTTATAGCCCAGGATTACCGGTGCCATCCAAAGCAGCAACCGATTCTCACTTTGAAATCCGGGATCAATCCGGCGAATATTCCAAAATGTTCTGGCCAGCAGTCCTGCTCCCACCAGCAGCATGAGGGACAATGCTAACTGCGAAACCACCAGCAGGTTTCCCAGTGTCCAACCCCGGAATTTCCGGGTAGTGGCGAGGGAGAATTGCTTAAGGGTGGTATTCAAATCGAGCCGTGCGGCGCGAAGGGCCGGAACCAATCCGAACCCGAAAATGGAAAGCAAAGTGATGACCAGGGTAAAACCGACGACCCGCCCATCCAGGCGAATGTCTAAATCGGGAGCGAATAGGGTGGAGGTTTGCAGGTTCGGCAAGAGGTGGATGATCCAGGCTGCCAGTACCAGCGCCATTCCCCCTCCAAGCAAAGCCAACAACAGGCTTTCCGTTAACAATTGCCGGATTATGTTAAGCGGGCCAGCCCCCATTGCCAGTCTCACTGCAATTTCCATCTGGCGGCCTTCGGCACGGGCCAGCAGGAGATTAGATATATTGACGCAAGCGACCAGCAGGACCAATCCTGCCACCGCCAACAAGACAGACCCCATGATTCGGGCCCAGCGGTCTCGTGTCTTGGATTCGAGGATAACCGTCATCATCGTATTGCGATTTGTCTCGGGATATGCCATGGCCAATTGACGGCCAAGGGTCTCCATCTCTGCTTGCGCCTGTCCGATGGAGGATCCCTTGCGAAGTCGGCCTATAACTTCCAACCAGCGGTTTCCCCGGTCAGACTGTTCCTCGCGACTGGTTTGTACCCAAACGTTCATGGGAATCCAAAGGTCAGGAGTTCCCCCCAAAGTGGCACCGCGAAAAGTCCGAGGCATGACTCCCAGAATGGTGCAGAGTCGTTTGTTCAAGCGCACGACTCTTCCTCCCACACCGGGATCGCCGCCCAGACGGCGCTGCCAAAAGCGATGGCTGATGACAGCCACCAGGGGAGCATCCGGAGCCGCAGATTCCTCAGCAAAAGTCCGTCCCAGCACTGCTTTTACTCCCATGAACGGAAAGTAATTGGGAGAGACCGCACACACCGGCACCAGGAAGGAAGCCTTCTCAATTCCCACGATCGACCCGCGGTTGCCATAAGCAGCCAGGCTAGCCAGGGTCCTGGTCTGTCTTTGGTAGTCCAGATAATCAAGATAAGAGGAAAAGAAACTAAACCTTTCCTTGTGCCCTGCTTCCACCTTCACCAGCTCTTCAGGATGTGCCACAGGAAGTGGGCGCAGCAGGATCGCATCCACGAAACTGAAGATGGCGCTGTTGACTCCAATGCCCAATGCCAACGTGAGGATTGTCACGGTCGCAAAGCCGGGGTTCTGGCGAAGCAATCGCAGGCCGAAGCGAAGGTCCTGCCAAAGGGTTTTCATTGCGCTTTATTTCCTTTCTTTTCTAATTGCCGAATGCTGATTTGCGATTGCCGATTTCATCTGTTCAATCCGAAATCAGAAATCGACAATCGGCAATATCCTTACTCGTACCGCAGCGCCACCAGCGGATCCACTCGCGAGGCCCGGCGGGCCGGAATGTAACATGCCAGCAACGCCACCACTGCCAGGATCAATGCAACGCCTGCAAAAGTTGCACCATCGATAGCGCTGACTTGAAATAGAAAATGCGCCAACACCCGCGTCATGAAAGTAGCGGCGATCAAGCCGGCAGCTACGCCGAAGCCGATCAGCTTCAGCCCCCGTTTGAGTACTAAGCCAATGACCGTGGAAGGCTGTGCTCCCAAAGCCATTCGAATGCCGATCTCGCGGGTGTGCCGAGTGACGGCATAGGCCATGACACCGTAGGTGCCTACCATCGCCATGACCCAGGACAAAATCGAAAAGGTCCCCAGCACAAACCAGATCAAACGCCGCGGCATTACCGACTCACGAAGCCGCTGCTCCATGGTTTGGACTTTGAAAACGGGCTGGTCCGGGTTCACCGCCAGAATTTTCTTTTGCACAGCCTCACCCAGCCGCGCTGGTTGTGCCGTGGTGCGGATTGCCAGAAAGAGCTGCGATTCGGGATGCTGCATCCACGGCTGGAAGATCCTGGGTTTTACCTCGGTTTCAAAGCCCCCTTTCCGCGTGTCGCCCACAACTCCTACCACGGTGTGGGCAAACGGGTCAGTAGAATCGACGATGCGGACTTGTTGACCGATGGGATTCTCACCCGGGAACCATTGGCGCGCCGCCCTCTCATTGAGGATGATCACTGGTTCGGTGGTCTCTCGATCCGCCCAAGTAAAGCAGCGGCCCCGCAAGAGCGGAATCCCCATGGCATGCGGATAGCCGGGGCTGATCGTTTCAATATCAACGTAGATCGGCGCCGGTTGGCCCTTGATCATCACATCCGAACCCATCTCAAAGGGGGTGAAGGGAGCAAACAGGCCGACCCCCACCGACTCCACACCTGGCATGCTCTCAATCTGCTGGACGAGATCCCGAACCGCAGACCCCAGTCGCACCGAGTTATTAAGAGGCGCGTTTTCGAGGGAAAGGTCCATCGTGAGCACATTGTCAGGATTGAAACCCAAGGGGACTGCCTGAAGCCGGTAAAGACTTTTCGTGATTAACCCGGCTCCGATCAAGAGAGATAGCGCCAGAGCCAACTCAGTCACCACCAGCAGGTTCCTGACCCCAGTTTTCCGGGTGGGATCGCCGATGCCGGTCTTCAAGAGCTCGTTTAGATTCCATCTGCTGCTGGCGAGGGCAGGCGCCAAGCCAAATACTATTCCGGTAAGCATGGACACCATCGCCGCAAAGGCGAGCACCTCAAGGTGAAGGCCAGCCTGTCTCAGGCCGACGATCTGGCTACAGACATCACCCGGCAATATAGCCAGCAACAGGTTCACACCCCACACAGCGACCAAAAGGCCTAAGGCTCCACCCAGAAATGCCAGCAATACACTTTCGGTGAGCAACTGCCGGAGCACCCTCGCGCGGGTGGCACCCAGGGTAGCGCGAATCGCGATCTCGCGTTCGCGGGCAGCCGCTCGCACCAGCAACAGGTTGGCGACATTGGCGCAGCTAATCAGCAACACAAGCGCGACGGCCCCCAGCAAGACCATGAGGCTGAGGCGAGCATTTTTCACCAGCTCGTCGTGCAACTGGCGGATGCCGATCTCATATGGTTTTTGCAGTGGCCTCTGCGCCTGCATCTGGGCTAGAAGGACATCCAGGCTGGCTTGGGCCTTCTCTCTGGTGATTCCGGGCTGGAGACGAGCGATCACGTTCAGACTGTATCCCTCCCCCACCGGCTCTGTATCCAGCACCAAAGGCGTCCACAATTCGCCGCCGAGCGGAAACTGGAAACCAGAAGGCATAACACCGACCACCGTGTAAGGCTCTCTATCCAGAGTGATCGTCCTGCCCAGTGCACTGGGGTCTCCGCCGAACCGGCGCCGCCAAAAGTCGTAACTTGTGATCACTATGTGATGGTTGCCACGCCGGTCATCACCGGAGGTAAAGGATCGGCCCAGCGCCGGCTGGACCCCAAGCAGCGGGAAAAAGCTCGTCGAGACACTGGCCACGCGAATCCGCTCAGGTTGGCCGATCCTGGTCAAGTTCATGTCCTGTTCCAGAATGCGGGCCACGTGCTGAAAAACGTCGGTTTGATGCCGCAAGGCATTGAAGAAGCTGCCGCGAACTCCGGGGGTCTCCGGTGTCAGCACGAGAGGCCCTCGCTCCTCAGGCGGGACGTTAAATTTCCCGAACAACGCCACTAGCTGTTCAGGATCCCTGTAGGGCAGCGACCGAATCAACACGGTATGAATCAGGCTGAACGCTGCAGTGTTAGCCCCGATCCCCAATGCCAGCATGCATATCACAACCAGGGCAAAACCGGGATTACGGCGCAGAGAACGAAAACCATATCGGATGTCATTGATCATCGGGGTACGGGATTAGTGTTTCGTGCTAAGTGATTTTCGCAATCGTTTCAGCATCTTCTGAATATCAGTGACTAGCTCGAATATTGTGCAGACAGTCTTCTCCTGACAATAGCCCAGCGCTATGCCCAGTTTCAACTGCGTATCCAACTCCGCTGCAGACCCCTCTGCGTGAGAGAGAAACTGAATGAACTCTCCCGTTGTGTTCCGTGCCTGACCCTCAGCAATATTGGAAGGTATCGACACGGCAGCCCGTCGCATTTGGGAAACCAGCCCATACCGCTCATCAGCAGGAAAGCTCTGGGTCAGCTGGTAGACTCGCTTTGCCAATTCCATGCCCTTTTGCCAGACGTGAAGGTCTTTGTAGTCTCTGATCTCAGATTCATTCGGCTCGCTCATGCGACTCCTCTCCCTGAAGCGTGTTGCCGGCTCCGAATCACAAACCCCGCACGACTGACCACTGCTTTCTAGCTGGTCGCCGACTTCGAATCACGATCCCCGTACCACTAACCACTGCTTCACTCGTACCTCAACGCCACCAGCGGATCCACGCGCGAGGCTCGGCGGGCAGGCAGGACACAGGCCAGCAGCGACACAATAGTCATCAAAACTGCGACTCCCGAAAAAATCAGCGGGTCAGTTGGACTGACGCCGACCAACTCGCTGGAGAGCCAGCGGGTCAAAGCCAAAGCACCTATCCCTCCCAGTACCAGCCCAACCAGAGTAAGAGCCATTCCCTGACGCAAAACCATCCTCAGGACATCGCTGGTTTTGGCTCCCAACGCCATTCGAATGCCAATCTCCTGCTGGCGCTGTGAGACAGAATAGACCACCACGCCGTAGATGCCAATCATCGCCAGCAGGAGAGCCAGGAAAGCAAATACCCCCATCAGCGACATCACCAGGCGTTGGCGGGAGACGTTGCGGGAAAGAACCATTTCCAGGGTCCGGATGTCGGCCATGGCCAGGTTTTTGTCCAAAGCTCGAACTTGCTGGCGCACGGCGGCCACCAAGCTTAAGGGTTCGGTATTTGTACGGATTATTAAATGCATCTCACCCGAGGGCGCCTGAAAAGAGCAAAGGTAATAATGAGGCTGGGGTTCGATGGCCAGCCCATCCTGCCGGACATCGCTCGCAATTCCCACAAGGGTGAATGACGTCATGTAAATATGAATGCGTTCCCCCAGCGCATCCTGATTGCCCCAATATTTGCGCG
>JBGPHY010000423.1:0-5489 GCA_041484625.1 Terriglobia bacterium
GACGGATCGCGGCCCCGGCATCCCGGCAGACATGCTGACCCAGGTGTTCGAACCTTATGTCAGCAGCAAACCCAAGGGCACCGGCCTGGGCCTGCCGATCGTCAAGAAGATTATTGAGGAGCATTCCGGGTCAATTGAATTGGAAAGCCAGCCGGGAGTGGGTGTTCGGTTTGTAATACGACTGCCGGTGACTCTTAAGAACGACCTCTCGAGTTGAAGTCTCCAGCCCAAGAGCAGGATCAACAAGATGTTTAAATCTAGGGCGAACTCTTGAAGTGTTGGGAACCCGGGGATGATTATTCCCCCGTGCGAGCGGGCACTGAATAGAAGGCTTGGTTTCAAGCTCTTGGATGGTGAGTGCGGTAGATGGATCTCAACCGTTCTCTCAGGACGTGTGTATAGATTTGGGTTGTGGAAATGTCGGAGTGCCCCAGCATCAGTTGCACAGAGCGGAGGTCCGCCCCGCGTTGCAGGAGATGGGTGGCAAAGGAATGCCGAATGAGGTGCGGCTTGAGCGGAGTTTGGATGGAAGCCTTTCTGCCGTAAGCAGAGAGGATTTTCCAGAAACCCTGGCGGCTCATTCTTTCTCCGTTGCGGTTTAGAAACAGGAAATTAGAATTCCTCCCTTTCAACAGTCTCCCACGAGAAACAGTCAGATAGTGTTCCACCGAGGCTAGTGCCGACTGCCCAATGGGAACAACCCTCACCTTACTCCCTTTTCCAACACAATTCAAATAGCCAAGGTCCATTCGAAGATCCTGCAAATTGAGGAAAACAAGTTCCGAAACACGCAGACCTGTAGCGTAAAGCAGCTCAAGCATTGCTTTGTCTCGAATACCCAAGATATGCGTCAGGTCAGGCTGCTCCAACAGCCTGTCAACTTCCTCGATATCAAGAGTTCTCGGCAGGGTCTTCCACTCCCTTGGTGACTCAATATTTTCACAAGGGTTGAACTCCAGTTTCCCGTCAAAAATGAGGAAGTGAAAGAAGTTCCTCAGGGATGCCAAAGCACGAGTTCTGGAGCGGCTACTCAAGCCTTGTCGAGACAGATTATCAAGAAAGTCATAAACTACGTCAGGGCGGATCTTTTTCAGACTCAATTCCTTTGAATTCAAGAATTTCTGGAACTTGAGAAGATCCCGCTGGTAGGCCTGAAATGTATTCTCGGAAAGTCCTTTTTCCAGACGGATGTAACTCAAGAACTGGGAGAGTTCGCTTTGCATCGGGTGGCCGGAAACAAAGGGTCAAACTTGACACTCACCTTCTGCTAATGTAGCATAATTACCTTGCTATTCAAAGGGATATCGGGACGTCAGCGTTTCCAGGGGGTAGAGAATGAAACTGCATGAGATTGCGGACAGACTGGGCTGTGAACTCCACGGAGACGGGGACTTGGACATTTCCAGGGTGGTTGGGATCGACGAAGCAGAAAAGGGTGACCTGACCTTCGTGTCCAATCCCAAATACCTTTCCAAACTTAAGAGCAGCCGAGCATCTGCTATCATTGTCTCAAAAGACACACCTCCGCTTTTGGTAAGTACCCTAAGGTCAGAAAACCCCTACTTGACCTTTGCCAAGTCCATTGAACTCTTCTACGCGCCTCCTATGCCAAAAGCCGGGATTCACCCGACTGCAGTCATAGCTCCTTCTGCGCGGATCGGTCAGGACGCCAGCATCGGCGCTTTTGTCTTTATTGACGAGAATGTCACTCTGGGAGACAATGTGACGCTTCACCCTCATGTGGTCATCTACCAAGGAGCAAGAATCGGCAATAACTTCCTGGCCTATGCTCACGTGTCAGTGCGTGAGTATTGCGAAATCGGCGACAACGTTGTCCTGCAGGACGGCGTGGTAATTGGGGCGGATGGTTTCGGATTTGCCAAGAAACAGGACGGCTCTTACTACAAAATCATGCAGTCAGGCAAGGTGATACTCGAAGATGAAATTGAGGTACAGGCCAACACAACGATCGACCGGTCAGCCATCGGAGAGACCCGGATCCGCAAGGGTGCCAAGATTGACAACCTGGTTCAAGTCGGTCACGGATCGAGAGTCGGTGAAAACTCACTGCTCTGTGCACAGGTGGGTTTGGCAGGAAGCACGGATGTGGGGAAGAACGTTATCCTGACCGGCCAGGTCGGAGTAGCAGGTCACTGCAAGATCGGCGATGGTGTCATTGCCACCGCTCAAACCGGAATACCCTCCGACGTGGAAGCCGGAACAATGGTTTCCGGTTATCCGGCTATAGAAAACAGGCTCTGGTTGAAATGCTCAGTACTATTCTCTAAGCTTCCTGAGATAAATAGACTACTGAAGGACATCAAGAACAAAGTTGACAAGGCATACCCGGAATCAACTCCCACCACCCACAAATTGAACGATCTCTAGTCGATCTCCCTCTCTCAGGCGGGCCAGGGACCACTGGTCTTTCTTGAGGATCTGAAGATTATATTCCACAGCGACGCGTTCCGGCAGGAGCTCCAGTCCTTTCAACACGTCCAGAATCGTAGTTCCTTCCTGGATGGTTTTTGATTGACCGTTCAAGGTAATTTCTATATCCAAGGGCAGTCTCATTTTTTCCGGATAAGGTATTTTACTTCGTCCGCACCCAGTGCCGTGTGGGCCTGGACGATCAACGCCGCACTGCCCATCGTATAATTGGGCAAGTTGAAACTGATTCTTAGGTTTCCGTTCCTGTCAGTCTTCCCAGCATACAATCTGGGGGAGAAGGAGGTCCCTATCACCTTGATCACCACCTGAACACTCTCCAGTCTGGTACCATGGCTTCGGCTCTGGACGCTGAGGCTGAGATCCACGTGGGAGCCAGCTACGAATACCTTTTCGCTATCGAGCTTGATCTCAATGCCCTGTTCAACCTCAAGAGAGCTCTTAGTTCTGGCTAAGCCCAAATCCCATGGCCCGACTCCACCCTGCTCCTGAGCTACTGTTTGATGCGCCTCCTTCCGGGTTACCGCAGTGTGTGTAATTGGTTCTTCGCCTTTCCTGGGTTTTCCAATGTCTGGAATCTTTGCCGGAGGAATTTCCGGGGCGGAGACTCCACGGGATTCAGACCCCGCCCCGGGAGTCACGGGAACCGGAACAGGCCGGTTTCTGGATGCGGCGCCAACACGGTGGGAGCCCAGCTTAAGAACAAGCTTCCCATCCGCATAGTCCTTGAGATCCATTCCAACCAGAAACTGGCCGTGTTTGATTGCACTCACCAACTGCCGATGCTGATTCTCCAGAATCTTCTGCAGGATCGATTGGCTGTAATCATTGGAGTGAAAATATTCTTCGTAGGAGGTGCGGAAGGAATCCAGGATCTGTCCTTTGATGTAGACAAGAGATTCTATCAGCGGATGAGCTTCTCCTTTATCTTCAGTCTGAACGTGGTAGATAGTTTCGCCAAATTTGACGTCGGTGTTGAAGCCAGTGATCATAAAGGGAAAAGTGGTCTCTCCAAATGGGTCTGGTGATTCGCAAACGAGTGGAGACACCGATTACCAGCGGTTTCCAAGTGTGGTATGATAGTACACGACGGGAGCCGGAGCAAGAAAAAATTCCTTGACAATACTTCAACCGCTCGTGATACTTACAGGGATTTTCCTGGCAAGATTGGCTCCAGGACTGAGTCGCGGGTGAATTACTGGTCTTTTGATCACCGACGAGCAGCTGGCGCTGTACGCTTTAGGATTCGGATGAATCCGGCAGGATGGCTCTTGAACCCTGGCAGTCCTCGAAGGTCTCTTGTCCTTTCCAGGCCACAACGCCTGATTCCTTCAAGTCTGTTCGCTCATGTTACCTGAACAGTTGATCAAGAAGTTCGAATCGCTCGTCGGCAAGTATCCTGTCAAGCGTTCTGCCCTGATACCCATCCTTTTGACCACTCAGGAAGAGTTGGGTTACCTGACCGCTGAATCAATTCAGTTCATCTCCAGTTACCTCGGTCTGCCAGAAATCGAGGTGCATGAGGTCATCACCTTCTACAGTATGCTGAGAACCCAGCCAGTTGGGAGGCTCCATATCCAAGTGTGCACCAACATCTCGTGCATGCTTCTCGGCAGCGATGACATCCATGCACACATATGCAGGAAACTGGGGATCGAAGACGGTGGAATAACTCCGGACCAGCAGTTTTCCTTGACCGAAGTGGAGTGCCTGGGGGCCTGCGCCAATGCCCCGGCCATGCAGATCAACTACACGTACTACGAAGACTTGACGCTGGACAAAGTGGACCGAATCCTCCAGGGTCTAAAGCCTCCTAGGGCAGTACCGGGAGATGCCTGGGCGAAGCCGGAATGACCACATGGAACTGATGATTTTCCTGATCCTGGCGGGCATTTGTACAATTTCTGCCGCAAACATCCTCATCCAGCGTCAGCCCATTTATTCCGCCTTGTCGCTGATCGTGACTTTTGTCTCCCTGGCGGGGATTTACCTGCAGATGCACGCCGAGTTCATTGCGGTCATGCAGGTGGTAGTTTATACCGGGGCAATCATGGTCCTGTTTGTTTTCGTCATCATGCTTTTGAACGCCAGGTCCGAACAAGAGAGTCCTCACCGGCTTCGCCTGATGAAGTATCTGGTTCCCCCGCTGGTGATCCTTTTGATATTTGAGGTCGGATGGGTCATCTTCAGGTCCTTCCCGGATGAGACAGTGCAAATTTCGGGCATACCCACCAGCATGGCTGGAAATACTCAGTCGATAGGCAGGATGCTCTTCACCTCTTATGTCCTGCCCTTCGAGCTGACTTCGATTCTTCTGCTGGTGGGGATCGTCGGCGCGATTTTGTTGGCGAAGAAAGAGCTCTGAGGTCTGAATGGTCCCGTTGAGCTACTACCTACTTTTGAGCGCGGTGCTGTTCACGTTGGGAGTGTTGGGATTCTTGATCAAGCGCAATGTCATTACTGTCTTCATGTGCATCGAGTTGATGCTGAACGCTGTGAATCTCTCCTTCGTGGGGTTTGCCCGCCAGTCGTCGCTTTTGAATGGCCAGGTGTTTGTCTTTTTTGTGATGGCCGTCGCCGCAGCAGAAGCCGCCGTTGGATTAGGAATTATCATGGCTCTGTTCAGGAACCGCCAGACTCTGGATGTGGACGAAGCACATCTCATGAAGTGGTGAGCGAGATAGATGACTGGATTGCGGGATTAGGACTTCATGAATCTGCAAACATGGCTGCTGGCTGCAGTGCTGTTGCCGCTCTTTGGTGCGGCTGTCAATGGACTCCTCGGAAGGCGTCTCCCCAAGCTGGCGATCGACCTGATTGCCTGTGGAGTGGTGGGCCTTTCATTCCTGGTAGCATTGTTTTCCTTCCTTCAGCTTCTCCGCTTACCTGCTCCTGAGATTGCGCGCCTGAATTTCAATTACTTTCCCTGGATCCAGTCAGGGAGCTTTCTGGCAAACTTCGGATTTATGCTTGACCAGTTAACCGGGATCATGATGCTGGTCGTGACCGGCATCGGGTTCCTCATCCACATTTACTCCACC
>JBGPHY010000424.1:0-5470 GCA_041484625.1 Terriglobia bacterium
AAGCGGATGGCCTTGTCCAGATTTTCCTCCGGATGCGGACTGCAGGCCATTTGCACCAACCCGACACAGATTTTTGAAATTTTGTTGGTCATTTCGCCGTTGGTGATTCCTTAGTGCGGACCGGTCGCGGCCAGCACCCTCGCAGCGATACAGTTCGCCGACATCACCCGGTCCGGTCACTATCTTATTAGAAACCGGGCAAAATGCGATAAGCTTTCTCGGTCCGGCGGTTAGAGTTCGTCCAGCGGATTATCGTCATCGAGCAGAGGCACCTTGGGGGAGGACCTCAAAGAGGATACGGGCTCAAGCTCCAAAGCATTTTCAGTTTCAGGCTCACCGAACGATGCGGGGGGAGATGCAGTGGGCTCTTCAGCCGGGCTCGCCTCACTCTCCGAGCTATCGCGGTTAGCTTCATCAAGCAACCTCAGCCCTTCCAGGATAACGTTGGTGTTGCTGGTGGTAATCACCCCATTGAAGGGAACTGTCGAGGGTCGGTAGACAAAAGTCCCGCCATTGACGGCCACTAGCGCGTACATGGCCAGTTCTCCCTGCTTGTCCAGGAACCGGGCATCCACAATCTTCCCGGAGTTAAAGAAAATGATTCCTTCCTTGCCTTCGGAATGAACGATGAGCCGGCCGCTCTTTTGGGAAGTGTCCAGGACTTGGATGATGTCCAACAGTCCGATCTCCGAAAGGTCCCCCTTCAGAGCTGCAACTTCCTCTGCGACTGGTGGAGCGGCATGGACGGCGGGGGCGGTGGAAACCGACGCGCTTCTACCGGCCGTTGAGAGCATGGGATTCAGCCGCTGCGCTTCGCGGATGTACTTGGTTGCCTCTTCATTCTGGTCATGGGACTGGAGGACCTTGGCAATCTCCAGGCATTCCTGGGCAGCCTTCTTCGGCATTCTACCTTCGACATAAAGCAACTTAAGCTTCTGCCGAAATTTGATCTCGTGCGGATATTTCTCGACCGCCTTCTCCAGACGGGCGATGGCTGATTTCGTCTGGCCAAATTTCTCCAGGAGTTCGACGTCCGTAAGAAAGCTCTCTACGTCCTCGTCGGTGACGATCGAAAGATTCTGGTCAAAAGCCGTGGTCACAGGAGTGTCCGGTTCAGACTCCTCTTTCTCCTCCTGCTGGACGGAGGGAGTGACGACGGGGCTGCGGCTTGGTGGAACCGTTCGCAGGCCACCGGTTGTCAGACCCTCAACAAAGTGGAGTTTCCTGCGGTAATCTTCATTGTAGGGTTCCAGGTCCGCGAGTTGCTTCGTCAACTCCAGGGCCAGCGGGTAATCGCACTTGGCAATGTAAGCATCGGCGTGGGATGACAGAGTAATGGCCAGCTGATCGTACTGAAAGGAATTACGGTAAATTGACTCTAAATGCTGATAGGTTTCCAGGTTCTGGGGATCCAGTTTGAGTATTTCTTCCAGGTACTCCACGCACTTTTTTTGAGTCTCTTTGCCCTTTAATTCTTGAATCAACATCCCGAGGTGGTGCACAGCGCGGTCGATTTTTTTGTTGGCAATTAACACTTCAACGAAAGGAAGCGTTTCGGCCAGGTAATTCCTGTTCGACTTCACGAGCCTTTCGTATAACCGTTCCGCCTCATCCACCTTGCCTGCCTTGATGCATAACCGGGCCAGGTAAGCCAGGAGGTCGGTCCGCGTGGGTTCCACGGCCAGGCAGCCAATGATGACTTCGATAGCGCGCTGGACCTTTCCCTGCCGGTCGAAGATCTCGGCGATGTTGAGATTGGCCTGACGGTCTTTGGGGTTGATTGAGCGAATCCTGCCCAGAACTTCCAGAGCGTCGTCCCATCGTTCCTCGCGGGAGTAATCTTTGACTAACTGGTAAAAAAGCTCGATGGCCTTCTCTTTGAGGCCTTTCTCATTCAGAAACGCAGCCAGTTTCAACTGATAAGACTTGTTGCTGGGGTCCAGGGAGACCAGTTTCTCCAGGAACTCGATGACCTTTTGCGTGTTGCCCTCCGCTTCATAGATTGCACACAGTTCAGCCATCATTGTGAACAGCTCGTTCTTGGCCCCCGAATTTGAATAGAACTCCATCATCTTCTCGCGAGCCAAGATGTTCCTGGGCTGGATTTTAATGATCTTGCGGTAGCTGTTGAGGGCCTCTGCCGTGTTCCCCTGGCTGGCGTAGTCGGAAGACACCTTGAAGAGATGCCGGCTGGCACGGATATAATCCTGCTTGGAAATGTATAAGTCCGTGATCAGGTTGTGAACCGCGGTGTTCTGGAAATCATGGGAGAGGACCTCCTGGTAAAGATTGATGGCATCGTTGATCTTGCCGTAGGAAACGAGCTTCTCTGCCTGTTTCAGTAACTTGGGGACATTCATAAGCTATGGAAACCGGGGCAGTAGCCTGCCCCCCTGGTGCGGAGCCTGCGATGGGCGCAATCCCACCCGTGTTACTTATCGTTCACCTAATCGGAAAGCTTGAGAAAATCGGGTCTCAAATTCAAATTGATAATGGCTTCTGTTTGGCGAATACTGTCCACGATCAGAGACCGCGGGTTCATTGATGTCCAGAAACCACCAGGAGGGCTTTATGGCGTTGAAGGATTTCCTGAAAAAGCAGTTCATTGATGTTATCCATTGGGTGGAAGATCAGGATGGGGTGCTGGCTTATCGTTATCCCATGCAGGATTTCGAGATTCAATATGGCGGCAAGCTTACGGTTCGTGAATCCCAGATGGCCGTGTTTGTAAACGAAGGGCGGGTAGCGGACGTCTTTTCTCCCGGGCTATACACCTTGACCACCCGGACTCTGCCGTTGCTGACCAACCTGATGAACTGGGACAAGATGTTCCAGTCTCCCTTCAAATCGGATGTCTATTTCTTCGGCACCCGCCTACAGTTGAACCAGAAGTGGGGAACTGCCAATCCGATTACAATCCGCGACAAAGAATTCGGGGCCGTACGCCTGAGGGCTTTTGGAATCTACTCCTACAAGATTGCTGATCCGAAAGTTTTTCATGTTCAGGTGAGTGGGACCCGAGACCTTTACACAGTCGAGGAACTGGATGGCCAACTCCGCAACACCATCATGGCCTCCATTACGGACCTCTTTGCAGAATCCGCCATCCCCTTCCTGGATATGGCAGCCAACCAGGACGAGCTGGGGAATAAGATCAAATCCAAGCTGGACGGCGAGTTCAAGAGGTTCGGTCTGGCTTTGGACACTCTCCAGGTGCAAAATGTCTCTCTACCCGAGGAACTGCAGAAAATCCTGGATCAGCGTATTGGCATGAGTATGGTGGGCGATATGGGCCGCTTAACGCAATACCAAACTGCCCAGAGCATACCAATCGCTGCCGCCAATGAAGGAGGAGGGGCCGGTGTAGGGGCCGGACTGGGCGCCGGGCTCGCCATGGGACAAACCATGGCCTCGTCTATGATGGGTGCCATGCAGGGATTCAAACCTCCCGCTGATGCCACCACCGAAATCACGACACTGCTGGAAAAGCTGCATGATTTGATGACCAAGGGGGTCTTGAGCAAGGAGGAGTTCGAGGCCAAGAAAGCTGAACTGCTCAAGAAGCTAAGTTAGGCCGGAGAGTTAGCATGAATCTCTATCTGTTGCGACATGGGATCGCCGAGCCCTTGGGAGAAAGCCACCAATTCCAGGATTCCCGGAGGGCTTTGACTCCGGAGGGTCGAAAGAAACTGGGCGATGCCGGATTGGGATTGCGGACCCTGGGAGTCGAAGTAGACCTGGTGGCAGCCAGCCCTCTCCTGCGGGCCCAGGAAACAGCGGAAATTGCGGCGAAATTGCTCGAGTACCAGGAACCGCTGGAAACCTGGGAGGAGCTCACCCCAGCCAGCCTCGTCCAACGAACCCTAGAGAGGCTTCAGTCCTGCCAGGGCAAAGAATCCGTTCTGCTGGTGGGACACCAGCCTCACCTAGGTTACCTGGCATCATACCTGCTGTTTGGAAGTGAATCTGTCTCGCTGGATTTCAAGAAGGGTGGGGTGTGTGCTATCCGCATTGAGCGGGTCCCCGTCCAGCCTCCAGTGGAACTCCTCTGGATGCTGCCACCCAGGATCCTCCGGCTGCTTGGGGAGAGATGATGTCTTTTTTGCGAATGATAAGCCCTTTTGGTGGAGGGAACGGAATGGTGTCCGTTCCCTGCTCAATGGAAGTCCTGGGAGAATCCCCCCATAGTCCCTATCTCATTTTGGTCCAGGCGCTGCCGTTTCGGCTGCTTTCCACCGCGGCCGAGACAAAGGCAATTCCGGTTCGACCGTCCGCCACGTTGGCGTATTTGGATCCGTCGCAGTTGAAGGGTTTTCCCTCGTTGTAGGCCCGCACGTCTTCCTCGAAGCAGCGGTGCAGACGGGCAAAGGCGTCGTGGAAAGCCTCCGGATGTCCACTGGGGATGGTGGGCTCTTTCATCAGCCACTCCGGCAGATCTCCCAGGAAACCGTCGTTGGCTGCGACTACACCTCGCCAGTAGACGCGGTCGGGCTGGTTCGGCAGGTAGACTGTCACCTGTTCAGGCTCCTCCTGCCTCCACACCAGGGTGCCTTTGGTTCCCGCTACTTCGATCCCCAGGTCATTCTTGTGCCCAATCGAGACCTGGCTGGCACGCACCAGGCCGTGGGCACCGTTGCTCAGTTTCACGTAGGTAGTGAAATGGTCGTCCAGGAGACGGCCTGGAACAAAAGCCTTCAGTGTGGCAGAGAGTTCCAGCACTTCCAGGCCGGTGACATAACGCAGTTGCATCAGGGCATGGGTGCCGATGTCGCCGCCGCAGCCACTTAGCCCGGCGCGTTTGGGATCCACTCGCCACTCGGCTTGCATGACACCCTTGTCCTCGGTCCGCTCGGACAGCCAGCCCTGCAGGTAATAGGCGTCTATCCAGCGCACCTCGCCTAGCAGGCCACTGCGCACGATGTGTCGGGAGAAGCGGCTGGTCCAGTGCCCCAGGTAGGTATGCGCCACACCGAATGGGATTTTCTTTTTTTCCACGGCTGACACGAGTTTGTCCGCTTCTTCCAGGGTTAAAGTCAGCGGCTTCTCGCAAAAGACCGGGATGCCGGCCTGGATGCACTTCATGGCCGGATCAAAATGGACGTGGTTGGGGGTGACAATCAGTGCGTAGTCGATCCGCTCCCCGACCGGCTTTTTGCTCTCTTCCGCAATCATTTCATCATAGCTTTTGTATCCCTTGATGGGATAAGCCCAGGCGGCTGCTTCCCGCAGGGCTATCTCGGGATCGGGATGCAGCGCCGCGCAGGCGACGCGCCGGGTCCCGTCGAAGTGAATGGCTTTCTGATGGGGGTTGACGATGAACGCCCCTCCTCCTCCTCCGATGAGACCGACATTCAGCGGACGCTTTGACATAAGAGAATCTCCTTTCGGTTCTGCAATCAATCAAATAACCGCGCTATTTTACAATGAACCCTCGGTAAAGGATTCACCCAAATGAACGGGGCAGGAACTT
>JBGPHY010000425.1:0-5461 GCA_041484625.1 Terriglobia bacterium
CAAAGCAACCAGCCAGAGTAAGCGGTGGTGAATCACCGGAAGCCTCCAGGCTCAATAGACAATCACTCTTCTGGTGTGAGACATTTTGACTGCCAACTTCCAGCCATCTTGTTTTACCGAATTCACTTGCATAATGAATAGGATACCGGGAATCTCATGGGCGCAGGGGTAACTTATCGGATGGATGTCAGCGGGGCTATGGCACATCGGTCCCTGGCAATACAATTTTGTACTGGGCTCACTCCTGGAGTATCGCCCCCGCCAGATCTCGATTCCAGCTTAGCGGATGGTCTCCCTCGAATTCCGGAACACGATTCCGCCCCTTTCCGTAATAAGAAATGAAAGGTTGGGCGTCTGGTCTGGAAACTCCGGACGGGTTTTGAGCGTCTAATGAATTAGCAGCTGAGAGTCCGCGGAGAGAAGAAAAGGGTTCTCCAATCTCTACCAGAAAGGAGGGCGGAAAGATGAACGACGTCGTCGAACAAATTGCGGCCCGCGACCGGGACATTGGCGAAAAAATCCTGAAGCTGAAGCAGGTGGGAGTACTGGCTCTAGACACCGCAATTTCCGCCTTTGCAGCTAGGAACATTTCCAAACTGGAAATCACCGAACTGACTGAGAAGGTGATGCGCATGTCGGAACTCCTGGAGGAGATCGGGTTTGGAATCCACGAGGATTGGAACTAACCCCGCAGTGAAGGAGGGAGCGAAATGGCAGCAATTGTGACACTCAAGGGATTCGTGGGACTGCACCCTCATGTGGCCTTCACCCGGAAAGGGGTGAAGGTTCTGGTCTTCTCACTGGGATTGCGCCTGGGGCATCGGGTCTTTTTCCGGGAAGTTGCCGTCAATGGTGACCTGGCCGACCGTCATGGAAACGAGCTGGTTCCAGGCCGCACCGTGACGGTTGCCGGCGAACTCAAGGCGCACGCCTTCAACCACCATCCTTATCTTCTGGCCAGCGAGATTCAGGTCCACACAGCCCCGCCGCAACTCTCTTTGGACTTTGCCGCGTAGTTCGGATTCCCATCCTATTTCATCCATCCAGAGTGTCGGATTTTCACATGATTGCCGGCGAGTATCCCCGGATTAATTTCATTATGGCCCACCTGGGAAGCTTTGCTTCGCAGGACTGGACCGAGCATCTTCAAGCCATCGAAGTGGCCAAGCGTTACCCCAATGTTTATCTGGAAACATCATCAGTGGTGTTTTTCGAGTACCTGGAAATGGCGGCAAGGGAACTGCCCGCGGAGAAGCTCATTTTCGGTTCAGACGGACCACTCGTTGACTCCAGGGTTGAGCTGTTCAAGATCCGATTGCTAAAGTTGTCTTCTGAACATGAAAAAAAAGTGCTGGCCGGCAACATCCTGCGGTTATTACAGCAGGAATGCTGAAACTGCCAGTATTGGCAACCACGACAAATCGCTTTTGATCCATCGGGAATGTACGCCTGTGATATGATAGCCCGCAATTCTCAGGCACATTACCATAAGTCTTAGCGCAGGGACACGACTGGGTCCTTACCAGATTGAAGCTCCGATCGGCGCCGGCGGCATGGGAGAAGTGTATCGAGCCCAAGACACCCGGCTGGATCGTACCGTGGCGGTTAAAATCCTGCCCGCCGAGCTTTCCCGCAAGCCGGGTCTGCGGCAGCGCTTCGAGCGCGAAGCCCGAGCCATTGCCAGCTTGAACCATCCCCATATCTGCGCGCTCTACGACGTTGGAGTGGAGGATGGCGTGGACTTTCTGGTCATGGAATACCTGGAAGGCGAAACCGTGGCCGAACGGCTCTCGCACGGACCGTTGAAGACGGAATTATTGCTGCGCTACGCCATCGAGATGGCTGACGCGCTGGACAAGGCGCATCGGCAGGGATTTGTCCATCGGGACCTGAAACCCGGCAACATTATGCTGACCCGGGCCGGGGTTAAGCTGCTGGACTTCGGACTGGCGACGTTTGCTGAAGACGTAAAGAGGCCTGGCGGAGCAAGCAACAAAGCCGCGCCGTTTGGGCCGGGAGCGATTGGCCTGGGGCTTATTGGGACTCGTTTCCCTGGTCGCGATTGTTTTCGCTGTCCTCCATTTCCGGGAGGTACAGCCCGAACCGCAGCAGATTCGATTTTCCTTTCAGGTGCCGGATAGGGCCGCGGTCAGTTCCGTCTCTGTCTCGCCTGATGGCCGCTACCTGGCCATAGCTGGGAGTGTGGGCAGCAGGTCTCAGCTCTTGGTTCGTGCGTTGAACTGGCTTAACAGTCAGGCGTTGCCTGGAACCGAGGGTGAAGCGTTCCCTTTGGCTGAGCAAGTAAGCCGCACCGGGCACAGCGGCTACTTTGGCTTTTCCGCCTCCCAAAATGGAGTTCTGGCGTACATCACTGGGGGCCTCCAGTGGACGAGTGAGCTCCTCTGGTTTGACCGGGAAGGCAAACGCCTTAGCACAGTCGGCAAGCCCGGCACCTATTGGAGTCTGTCTTTGTCTCCAGACGAAAAGAGAGTCGCTGTAAACCACATGAGTTCTACCTTAGACACCAGTGATATCTGGATTCATGAATTAACACGCGACAGCTCCTCGCCGTTCACGTTCGGGCGGGGAGTAATAAATAGTACTCCGGTGTGGTCGCCCGATGGGAGCCGCATCGCGTTCAGTTCGGATCGTGAGGGAAATTCTTTCATTTATCAAAAGGACACGAGCGGTACCGGCAAAGAGGGGCTGCTTTTGCAGACCAAATTTATTTTGGACAGGGTAATCCTAGACTGGTCCCACGATGGCCGTTTCATTGTTTACGAAGAGACTGATGCGAAAACTAAATTTAACCTGTGGCTCCTGCCCATGACAGGGGATCACAAGCCGGTGCCGTTGCTGCAGACGGAGTTCAATGAGACCCAGGGCCAGTTCTCGCCCGATGGGCGGTGGGTGGCCTACACATCCGATGAGTCGGGGATTGGACAAATCTACGTTCGACCGTTTCCCGCCTCTGGCGGTAAGTGGATGGTCTCCACCTCAGGAGGCCGGCAGCCCCGCTGGCGCGGGGACGGAAAAGAGTTGTTCTATGTTGCTCCGGACGGGCAACTGATGGCCGTGGAGATCCGTGCAGGCTCCAGCAGTAAGCCATTTGAGGCGACTGTTCCGAAGGCTCTCTTTCAAGCATTTCAAGCAGGCGTTCTTGACTACACAGCCAGCTTTTATTTCTTCTCCGATGTAACGGCCGATGGCCGGCGTTTCCTCATCAACACGGTCCCGAAAGGAGGAAACGAGTCGGCGATCAATGTCGTGGTCAACTGACAAGCGGGGTTGAAACGGTAAAGTTTGGAGTTCAAGCTTCAGCTTGCGCTTGGCTTGGAGTTCAACCTTTAGGTTGTCTTTCTCGATAAACGCAAGCTAAAGCTTGAACTCCAAACGAGGACGGAAGATGCACGATTGGCTGGAAATGACCGAAGACGAGTGGGCACAAGTGCTGGTGATGCGCCGGGAGCGCCATCTCCCCAGGCATTCACCACCGCATTGGGAAGAGGAGAACGATAATGATTTTTTGGCTATCGCACACCACTCTTCCTTGAAGCAGGCTCTTTGAGCTGTTTTCTCGTGACTGCCGCTGTAAAGTAATCACTGTTCAATCGGGTCTTCCTCCGCCGGGGTCCTTGCGCGATCCTTCAGCACACTCGCTATCTTGTTCTTCAAATCTTCCAAGCCATAGGGTTTCTGGATGAAACCGGCCAGACCTTCGCTGGTGAAACGCTGCATCGCTTCCTGCTCGTTGTATCCACTGCAGAGGATGACTGGGATATCCGGTCGGAAGCGCTTCATCTCCTGGAATGTGCTGATGCCGTCCATACGGGGCATGGTCAAGTCGAGCAGGACACAGCCGATCTCGTCTGCGTGTCTCTTGAAAAGCGTTAAGGCTTCCTCGCCATGCGCCGCGGTAAGGGTCTGCAGACCAAGATGATGGGCGAATGCAGCGCATACTCCGCGGACTCCCTCTTCATCATCCACCACCAAGACCGTACCCAGCAGCGCCACCATGCCCGATTGGAGTTGAAATCCGGCAGGATCACTGGCCGTGGTTACACCGATCGACTTGGAAGCAGGGAACAAGACTCTAATGGTACTTCCCTGGCCTACCGCACTCTGCACCATGATGGCGCCCTTGTGCCCCTGGACAATCCCAAGAACCGCTGACATCCCCAGACCGCGGCCCGTGAACTTGGTTGTGAAAAAGGGGTCGAAGAGGCGCTGGAGGGTCTCCTTGTCCATGCCGCAACCCGTGTCCGAAACCTCCACGTATGCGTAGCGGCCTGCCGGAGGTTTATCGCTGCTCCGGCTCTTGCTCAGGTATGCATCATCAAACTCCTGGACCCCCGTGGTGAGGGTAAGCACCCCCACATTTTCCTCGATGGCTTCTGAGGCGTTGGTGATGAGGTTCATGATGACCTGTTGCACCTGCCCCGGATCAGCTTCTATGACGGAGCAGTCACGGTTGAGACGGAGATTCATCGTGACAGTCTTGGAGATGGCCGTTCGGAAGAGAGTCGTATTTTCGCGCACCACGTCACTCAAGTCCATGCGCGTGATTACGAAGCGCCCCTTGCCGGAGTAGGCGAGCATCTGTCGAGTGAGGTCTGCTCCTCTGCGGGTGGCTTGCAGGGCTTGGTCGAGGTAAGGGCGGGCTGCGGAGGCTGGGGAGAGATCCAGGAGCGCCAGATCCAGGTTGCCGATGACTGCCATGAGAAGATTGTTGAAGTCGTGCGCGATGCCGCCGGACAGGATGCCGAGGCTCTCCAGTTTCTGGGCATGCAGTAGACGGCGTTCCATCTCCAGTCGCTCGGCTTCGGCCAGCGTGCGCTCGGCAATCTCTTTCTCCAGCCTTCGTAGCGCCACTGCCATGTCCGCACGGGTCGCCTCGTCTGTCGCGAGCAGGCTGTCAATCTCTTTCTCGATCGATCGCGGGGATGGTTTCACGATGAACTCGTCGTAATCATCGCCCCTGGCAGTGAACGCCGTTTGGTCGGCCCAGCAGTTGGTCCCGAAAAGCTTAGAGCAATAACCGGCCAGCTTGCCCGCCAGCATGCCGCTCCCCCAGCAGACTCCCAACGCTCTTTGATAGCGACCCTCCCAACTGTCCGCTACCCGGAAATGGCATTCTTTCTGATCTCCATCGATTGACGTCAGCGCCCAGTGGCCCCAACCGGCTACCGCGGCGATGTTGGCGATAGCTTGAAATCCATCGCGAAAATCCGGGAATTTTGAGATCACCTGCCAGTCCGCCTCGACGCTCTTGCGCCCTTCGCTCTGCAGGGCCAGGGCAAAGCGCTCTGTCCCGACCATGGTCTGAACCCCGGACATCAGCCTGGCCAGGGTGGTGTCCATCCACATCATTGCTACGGGAAGCTTATCGAATGTGCAAGTGTCCTGCCGGGGATGCCATTCCAGGTTGATTCCCGCGACTCGGATGCAGTTCGTTGCCACC
>JBGPHY010000426.1:0-5459 GCA_041484625.1 Terriglobia bacterium
CATCGGACGCGAGTTTCGCCGCCAGGCCGATCTGGATCTGGGCCCCATTTTGCCCGTGGATGAAATTTTCGCCGGTTACGACCCTTCGGCCCATGTGTTGGACGACTTCTTCAAAAACAAGCTGGCCTTTGCGGCCCTTCTGAACTTCCCCCTCACAACGCTGGATCAGCGCTTGGCGGTGGGTGAAACCTGGACGCGCCGCCAGTGGGCAGAGGCACGGTTAACGCAACGATTCTCGAAACGCATTCCGGCTGACGTCAACCTGGGCATTGCCCAGGCGGCAGCGCAGGCGGAGCAGTATATTTCCGAGTACAACATCTGGATGCACCATCTGTTGAACGCTCAAGGCCAGCGCCTTTTCCCTGCGAAGCTCCGGTTGCTTTCCCACTGGAATCTGCGCGACGAAATCAAGGCCAATTATGCGGACTCAAAGAACGGGCTCGAAAAGCAGCGCCTGATTCAACTGGTAATGGAACGAATTGTTACCCAAACCATTCCGGCCCCGGTCGTTAACAACCCGGCGGTGGACTGGGCTCCGGCGAGTAACACGGTGAAATCCTCCGATGTCAAAGACTACGACCAACTCCCGCGGCGGGACTTCGCTGTCAGCAATTCACCTGAAGCGGATACCCGCTATGCGGTGTTGCTTGAGACCTTCCTCGCTTCCCGCAAGGCCGACCCGTATTCCCCTACTGCCCCGACCCTGATCGCGCGACGCTTCGACGAGAACCGCGAGATCCCCGAGCCCCGCTTCAAATCAATGCTCGAGGCGGTGGTCTCGTCCCCTCTGGTGCCTCGGGTTGCCCGATTGATTGAGGAGCGATTGGGAAGACCACTTGAGCCTTTTGACATCTGGTACAACGGTTTTCGGCCACGTGGACCTTACACCGAGACACAATTGGACGAGATTGTAGCCAAGCGCTACCCTACGCCCGAAGCTTACCAGCAGGACATACCCAACCTCCTCGTCAAGCTGGGCTTCAGTCCGGATCGTGCCCGGATTATTGCTGAAAACATCGTAGTCGATCCCGCCCGAGGATCGGGCCATGCCATGGGGGCCGCCATGCGTTCCGACAAAGCCCATCTGCGCACCCGAGTGGGAAAAGGAGGGATGAACTATAAGGGCTTCAATATCGCAGTGCATGAAATGGGGCACAATGTTGAGCAGACTCTTTCCCTCAATATGATTGACCACACTCTACTCCAGGGGGTACCCAACACGGCATTTACCGAGGCGCTGGCCTTTGTCTTCCAGGCGCACGACCTGGAATTGCTGGGCCTGACCAAGCCCGATGCCAGAGAGGAGGCGTGGAAAACCTTGAACGATTTCTGGGGAACCTACGAGATCGCCGGAGTGGCGCTGGTGGACATGGCCGTCTGGCACTGGATGTACGACCATCCCGACGCCTCTTCAGCGCAGTTGAAGGGCGCTGTTCTTCACATCTCCCAAGACACCTGGAACCGGTACTACTCCCCTGTGTTCAATAAGAAAGATGTGCTCCTGCTGGGGATTTATTCCCATATGATCAATTCCATCCTCTACTTGCCCGATTACCCCCTGGGGAATATGATCGCGCATCAGATCGAGGAACAGATGAGGAAGGCCGGCAGCATTGGTCCGGAGTTCGAAAGAATGGCGCGGCTGGGGAGTATTGCCCCGGATTTGTGGATGAAGAAGGCGACTGGCGCCCCCGTCGGGCCTGACGCCCTTTTGGCGGCTGCCGAAAGGGCACTGAAGGACGTCCAATAAGTGGTCTTTGCCAATCAGAGAGGTTCATTCTTACTCTCTGGGGACGTTTCGCCTGGTGCCCCTCTGCCAAGAGGAAAACCCTCTTGCTGAGGGTCTGGCCGAGGGCGGTCTGGACGGCTACCTGACAGGAACGTAAAGATTCGCGATGGCCTTTTCTCCACGCTCGTTCGCCCGTTCCACGCGTATCAGGTAGTCTCCTGGTTTGGAGAAAATGTGCTGCGTTCGAGCATAGCCTGCCGGGGACTTCTCGTCCGCGCACCCGTCAGAAGTTACCTCGACCGGGGCGCTGCCGTCCCCAAAATTCCAGATTTCGTGGCCGAAGGTCGTTCGGCATGTCCGCACGAGAAAGGTGATCGCTTGCCCCGCGCGCACGTCGATGGTGGGCCAGTAGGAGGCATGAATCGTGGGAGGCAGGTCTTGCTCGCCACTCTGCCTTCCGACGATCTGAACGACGGCGAAATCATACGCATTGCGGCCGCGGTTATCCGTGACTTTGAGGATCTCGCTGTATGTGCCGGGATGCGTATAGACCCGCGTAACGACTGGCCCCTTGGCTGATGAACCGTCGCTGAATGTCCACTCAAACCGGGAAATCCGCCCGGCACTACTCCAGGAACGGTTCCCATCCAGGATCACGGTTTCGCCTACCCAGGCCAATGAATGAGGACGGGCAACCGCAATCACTTCCGGCGCAATGGCCCGGCAGTAAGCCTCCCACAGAAAGGCATAGCCTTCTACAATACCCGCCTCCCCTGAGGGTTGAGCCGCCCGGATTTCGTAGTGAAGATGAGACCAGCAGCCGGCTTTCCCTTCTTTTCCGAGAAGGCCAAGCGGTTGGCCCATTCGTATGCGTTTGCCCAACTGCACGCCGCTGTCGATCGAAGCCAGATGAAAGTACCAGTGATACCAGCCCCGCTCGTCTAGAACGATCACGCCATCGTAATTGAGCTCCGTGTAGGGGCTTCTGTTGTACCCCGGAAGCGCGTTGTTTCCGCGGACCACAATCAGTCCATCGGTCGCCGAGACTACCTCGGTCAACCCCTCCGCTCCGCCGATGTCCAGGCCGTAGTGATAATAGATTTTTTGCGATGAAGGGGTCTCTGAACCGTCCACGTAGGACGGCTCGTTGGACATTTGGGTGTCTGAGGCAAACCAGCGCTGTTTGACGGGGTAGACATATGTCCCGGGAGCCATGAACGGAGAACCGGCCGGCCACAACCGCAGACGTGCATCCTTCTCGAGACCCCACGGATCAGATCGCGCGTTCTCCAAGAACTCCTTGGTTATCGCACAATCGACTTGTACACCAGCCACCCTGACCGGCAACCGGTAGGAACGGCATTCGAGCTGGCCCTCCCTGCCGTTAACCTTGATACGAAGCCGTGCGAGCCGAACCGCTCCCCTCACACGGTCCCGAACCTCACTGTGATCCAACAGTTCGACCAGTGCGGTCTTTCCGTTAGAAAGCCGGACCTTCACGGATTCGCCCTTGTTGATGTCAACAACCCGCATTAGCGGCCCCTGGGCCGTGGCCGTGCTCTGGTGTACTCCTTTTCCGGATGCGGTGGTGGCAGGTCCGCTTAGCCCGGCAAGAACACCCTCCATGAGGAGAAGGTTGATGCTCATTTCTCGAATCATTGCGTTGGATCAATTACCGGTTAGAAAAACTGTTGGGCCATAGTCTTAAAGACATGGTAGGCTGCCTTAGGCTTTCCCTGGCTGTCTACCATGCCCCAGCCGCACTCGCCCGGGCACTCCTTGCGTCCGCAGTGATAGCACACAGCGTCGTCACCCCAATCGTAAAAAAAGCAGCCGATCACGTTGGGGTAGGTGCCAAAAATCTTCAGAGCAATCTGGACATACGCGGCTTGCTCTTCCGGAGAGTGCTCCTTGCGCCAAACATTGTTCCACGCTTGCTTCTCACAGACCGGATTCCCAACTTTCTGTTTCAACGGTTGTCCACTTCCCTGGATAGAAGAGTAGCCCCACTCATTGATGAGAACCGGCTTTCCGGTAATCTCGTGGATCCTCTCGATCACCGGAATCCAGTCTTGCGGTCCACCCGGAGACCAGGACCCGAAGTAACCATCGATGCCGGCATAGTCGAATGGAGTGTCTGGTTTTGAGTAGAGTTCCCGGAAGAGCCACTCCCCGTTAGAATCGAGTGAGGCCGGGTTGATGTCGGCTTTTGATTCCGGGTTGCCTCTCTTCACGCCGTGCCCACCGGCGTTGAGGAACCGTGCCGCCTGCTGGATGGAAAGAGGGCCCTTGAAGACATCGATGTCCATCTCATTGGAAATCTGCCACAGATCCACGATTCCATTTGTCAGTCTGCCGATCTCCTCGCAGGCCTTCTGGTAGCTCTCATAGTAACTGTCGCTATCGATAGGACCGGCCCAGGAGGGGATGGTGGTGCGCCAGCCCGTCTGTTTGTCCTTCTCGTCATACGCCATCGTTCCGGCCAAGGGAGTAACCCCCATGATTCGCAGGCCCAGTTGCCTGACTTTCTTGGCTTCCTGCAGGTCTTTCAGAAACTTCTTTGTGAGATTCCCTCCGACCTTGTCCTCGAATGGGAATGCAAACTCCAGTCTCACCCAACCGATCCCTCCCTCTTTCATTAGCTGGTAGTTGGGATTCGACCACGGGCTGACTCCCAGAATCCGTCTGTTGGCCGCGGCGGGGGTTTGCTGCGCCGAAGGTTGAGTGCGGCAGCTCAGCGAGATTACGGAACCAACCACAACCAGTGTCAGACACGAATGAATGGCTGCTCTCATTTCTGTCCTTGTCCTTTCCGCCTGTTCGTAGCTCTTAAGGTGTGGGGATTAACCCGATGGTAGCAAAAGAGATACGAGGCCATCAGTGTAGCCTGCCAAGGAGAGCATACTGATTACTCAATCGGCCCGCCATCGTACCGGATCGGTGCGGGGGTTGTCAACGATCAGTCGGCGCCCTCCCCTGTTTTAAAATCGAAGCTCCTTCTGGATGTTAGGGATTGCCGAGTTTCTTCTAGACTTCTCAAACGATAACGGTTTTGGGCTAAAACTGGCCATATTGTCAGTGGTTCTTGATATCTCCAGGCCAATTTCCCCGGCAAATATTCTCAAGATGGCGGTTGACACTGACTTCGAATTGGCAATACTTCCATAAGGAGGTGCATTCCATGGCAAACGAATCAACTTACCCATATGCGACGTACCTGAACACCTACTATGCTCCACTTGAACGTATCGACGTTCAGGAACTCGCCGCTGCATGCACGGACCCGTGGTACAACCAGACGCTGTGTCGAGTCAACGACTCAGTTGTGCGTCTGGGTGTCATAGAGGGAGAATATCACTGGCACAAGCACGACCGGGAGGACGAGTTCTTCTACGTGGTAGAGGGGCAACTCCTCATTGATGTGCAGGACAGGACAGTCGAGCTTAACCCTCGGCATGGCTTCGTCGTACCCCGAGGAGTGGTACACCGCACGCGGGCCACGGGACGCACGGTCATCCTCATGGTCGAGGGCGCTACTGTCGTTCCAACCGGGGACTGAACCGCGTTCGGGAACTGGTGCGGAACAGGTGCCGCTCGTTCAAATATTTGAATTATTCTGAAGCGCTTCCATCCGTGTGGACTCCAGAGGTGGGTGCATCTTCTTGATTCTTTCGGAAAAGCGGTGATGGCAGAAGCTCAAGGTACCTGGCGACCCCCGCCAGAAACGGGC
>JBGPHY010000427.1:0-5454 GCA_041484625.1 Terriglobia bacterium
GCTTTCCGGGCAATCACGCGCAGTTCCTTGCTGTCTTCCGCCATGACCACGGTGGGGACATCGGGAATAGCCTTCAATTTGGCAGAGACCTGGGACAGATCCCCCTTGAAGACCCAGGCTCCGTCGTCATAGCTTTTGTCCAGGCCAAAAGAAGTCTGCTGGGGATCACGGATTCCGGCAAATGCCCACTGAGTGTTCCACCAGGAGAACTTGCGGTAGTTGAGCTTCGCCTTCAGGGAAATCCGGTTCCCCGCTGTCTCAGGCACCTTCAGGCGAAAGTGCGCTGTGTCTGCAGCGCCTGGTGGGATCAGACGGACATAAAGGACCGCCCGAGTTGCCCAGGCATTGCGCTTATTGATGAAATTCCCTTTCTCATCGAGCATGTAGGAGCGATACATATGGGCTCCCGGTTCCACGGGTCCCTTGCCGTCCCCTTCCACCTTTCCGCTCCAAAAGAGAATCTGGCCTTTGTCGTCGACCCCCTCCAGTTCAATCCAGACATCAAAAGCATCGACCGTTCCTCCAGGGAAGAAATGCCCCACAGTTCGTGTGCGGACTACCACGTCGATCCTCACAGAATCGCCCCGCCGCACGGTGGCGTTCACCTTGTCCAGTGGCGCGATGACCTCCTCGGCCTCGGTGGTCACCGCCCCTGTGGCCCCAAAGGCCTCGGACTCCTCGCCGACGGCAAAGGTGCTGAAAGCCCGCATTGATTCGCCCGGTCTGGAACGGGTACCGGATTCCTCGCCCGCACTGGTCTTGAGCGAGGAACTCAGGGCGAAGATATCAATCGTAACATGTTTGTTCTGCAGAAACTCCGTGGTGGTCTTCAGTTGTTTCTCGTCCTGGTTGGTTGCGGGAACCGCGGTGTTGGCGGCAGGGAAGCGGTGGGAGTGCACAAAACCGTCGATATTTCCCAAGTCTTTGGATGCGACCAGAGGCATGTGGCAATCGGCGCACTTCATGGGTTGCTTGGGATAATAAAATGAACGAGCTCCCTGGCCTGAAACACCACTGGCTTGCCAGTTGTCGTAATCGTTAAACCCCCGGATCCAGCGATAGGCATTGACCGGGATGTCCAGATGAACCTTGTGACAGGATGAACACATCTCCGGTGTGTCCTTTCTGTGGAATGGTTTCATGAAGACTTTCCGGTGAGGAGCCGGAGCTGTCTTGATCAGGAAATCATGCAGCCATCTCAGGATCCTGTTGTCGCTGGTGGCTAGATCGTGCAACGGAGGATACTCGATCACAAAATCCCCGTTTCCCATACTGCTTCTGACCTGCACGATGGAGTGGCAGGAGGTGCAAGCGAGGCCTGCCTGGGCCTCGGGAGTGTGGATGCGGTCTTTGATGGGAGTATCGAACTTTCCGTTGAAGAATACCGCGTGATCGTGGCATCCGGCGCACCACTTAGAAGGTTTGGTGCCTACCACATCCTGCATATACTCAATGGATTTCCGGTACCACTGGTTATTGAAGGAGGAAAAGTGGTGCATGGAGGAATTCCACTGATCATAAATGTCCGGATGACAGCGCTTGCAGACCTCCGAAGTCAAGAAAAAGTTGGAAGGGATAGTTTTTCTGGTGGTGGTCGTTGCAGACGACGGGAAGAACGGGCTAGCAGGTCCGTCACCTTCCTCATCCATGGAAGTTGGCGTCAGAAGCGGATTTTGGATCCGGCTCTCCGGATCGGGCCTTAAATGCTGGTAAGCGGAGACGACCACAGGTAAAAAAAACAGGATGGACAGGGCTGCAAGGTAACCTTTCCAGGCTAAACGGATCGGCGGCGGAGCATCTGCCCGCTGCAAATATCTCCAAAGAGCCACACCGGCGACAACGGCGGACAGAAGAGCCAATACGATGTGTAAATCCAGGATCCAGCGATTGGAACGGAAATTCCCCAACCTCATCAGGACAAAAGCAGGAATCGCGCTGAGCAAAAAGAGCAGGAGCGCCAACCTGGCCAAGACAGAAATGGATCCAAAACGGCGGACTAAATAGTGGAGAGCCACCCCCGTCAGGTAAGTGCCCAACAGCAGGTGGAGCACAACGTTGCTCATGTAAAGGACGGACGGCTCAGCCAATGGCCAGATGTAGGCTGAGTTAAGGATGAGAAGCAGAAATCCCCACGTATGAACCCTATTGAGTTTCATAATTTGAATGAGTACTTTTTTGTCTTGATCCTTTGCTTCCAATTTACCAAGGGATTGCAGAGGAATTGTCACAGTTCTGTAAAAAATGGGAATGGTCAAATTCTGAGTCTTTCATGTATCCTGTTAAGATGGCTGGGAATATCCAATCCTCCAGGTGCGTAGAGTGAGAAACCGGCCGAGCTTGAACTCCGAACTCTCGAAGCGAACCCTGAATTTCTGGTTCATCCCGGGGATGCTGGTTTGCGTTTTCGTGCTCTCGGGGCTTTGCCTGTTCCTTATCCGTCGGCAAATGAATTCCGAGGAAGAGAGACTGCGTGAACTGGAGAGGCTCAGCCTCGATCAAACCCAGCGGCTCTTTCGTCAGGAGGTGGAGCAGCGCTGGCAGGATGCCTATCAGCAATTTCCGGAACAGAACCTGAGCTTTGCCGGGCTTCATGCCTGGGACCAAGGATTGGGTTCCGAGATCCTGGGTTTCTGCGTCGATAACTCCGGGATACTCCTCTACCCGGCTTACCAGATCTCTCCCGACCCCGCCCTGGGAGGAAGAAGCCGCCGCTCTCCTTTCCGGGGAGACACGCAATCTGGCCAATTGGCTGGACTGCCTTCATCCCCCTCGGGCGAATACGCGATTTCAGCCAGTTCCAGAGTGGAGGATCAGTTCCGGCAACTCCTGGTCAAACGTAAAGATCGGGGCAAGGTCGAAGAGCTTTGCAGTTCTTTGCTCAAAGAAGACGTCCGCACCCAGATCGAGGATGGATTGCCACTGCGCCTTCCCGTGGTTACCCTCTATCTGGAATTCAACGAAGTCAGTCCCGATCAGACGGGCAGCCAGGGGCTGGCTGTCGACAGCTTGCTCCAGGCGTATGCCCAAGATCTGATCCCGATTACGCCTGGATCCCTAAGCTGGCTGGAGAGGCTGAGAGAGCAGTGCAGCAGCCGGAACAATCAGCAGGCCTGGTTGAAGAGAGAAATCCTGGTGGCGCGGCTGGTTCGGCAGCGCCAGTTTGCCGAAAAGTTCCTGCCCCGGATCAACCTCCTGCTTCGGCGCAACCTTTACAACGTTTCCCGATTAGACCTGCCCGTCGAGTACCTGACAAGCGATCCGTCCGAGAACGCGGTCCTGGTAGCCTGCAAGTTCACGAATCATCCTTCTTTAGCCTTGGTGGGGATCGCCATTCACTTGGAAGGATTGTGCCGGCAGCTCGAAGCAACAGTGGCCCAAGCGCCTTGGTTGGCTCCTGACGTCCGGATCCGCCTCGGGCGTGAGCCTTCCAACGGTAACCCGGGAAAACTCTCCGAACAGAGGATTTTGGACCCATGGGCTCCCCAGTTTCTGGCCCGTGCCAGTCCCAAGGACGTTTCGGCTTTTGAAAGGCGCAGCCTCTATAAGAACTTGCTCTACCTAACCACCGTTCTGGTTATGGTATTCTCCTGCATCCTGGTGCTGTACTTTGGAAACCGGGCACTCAGGGAGCAGGAGCGGCTCTCTAAGCTGAGAGCAGATTTCTTAAGCAATGTCTCTCACGAACTTAAGACCCCCTTAACGGCCATCCGGCTTCACGCGGAGACCCTGGAACGTGAATTCCGAGGATCGAATGCTTCTTCCTCTACCAGCGTGGAGACCATCATTGAGGAAACCGACAGGTTGAGCCGACTCATCAGCGACGTTCTGGAATTCACCCGGCTGGAGAACGACAAACGGCGCTTCGATTGGGAGGTAGTCGACCTGGTTGCAGTGATTCAGGAAAGCATCCAATTGTTTTCCCAGCAGTTTTGTGAAGAGGGGTTCGAAGTTTCAGTTGACCTGCCAGAGAGCCTCACTCTTCAGAAGGCTGACCGTGCTGCCTTGAAGCAGACCGCAGTCAATCTTATCAGCAATGGCATTAAGTTCTCCCGTGATCGAAAGAAGCTCAAGGTATCGCTCGTCCGCAATGGTGACCAGGCGGTTTGGGAAGTGGAGGATAGCGGTCTGGGTATTGACCCCGACGAACTGCCTCGAATTTTCGAGAAATTCTACCGGGGCTCCAGGCTGGACCCCGCAATTTCCGGCACCGGCCTTGGCCTGACCTTGTGCCGGGCTTTTGTGGAGGCACATGGTGGCACCATCGAGGTGGCAAGCAGCCCCGGAAAGGGCAGCAGGTTCATGATCACTCTGCCTCTGGGCAAAGAGCCGGGCGAGTCCCAGGCGACCGCTGCGAAGACTCCCGAATCTGAAAAGGAAAACGAGGAGAAGACATGTACAAGATCCTGATCATTGAGGATGATCGCGCCATCGCTAAGGCTCTCGAGTCGAATCTCAAAGCTGAAGGCTATGAAGTGGAGATCACCTCGGATGGCCGGCAAGGGCTGGAACGTGCCCGCGATCCAGTCCAGGATCTCATCCTGTTGGACCTGATGCTCCCCGGCCTATCTGGCGAGGAGATTTGCCGGACTGTACGACGGGAAGGAATTACGACTCCCATTTTGTTTCTGACCGCAAAAAGTGAGGAAGATCACCGCATCGCAGGATTTGCAATGGGGGCTGACGACTATGTCTCCAAACCTTTCAGCATGCGGGAACTCCTGGGCCGAATTCAGGCCATCCTGAAACGGGCGGCGGGCCAGAAGCACCTGCTGGCCCATTACCACTTTGGAAATGTCTCCGTGGATTTCGTGAAGATGGAGGCTCGGCGTGGACACCACCCGGTAGTCCTTACGACCCGGGAACTCGCAATACTTCGCCTCATGGTGAGTAACACAGGCGTAGTCATCTCCTGGGATCGCTTGCTCAACGAGGTGTGGGGGTATGAGGCGTACCCTACCACCCGCACCGTGGACAATCAGATCGTCAAACTGCGCCAGAAATTGGAGGAGGATCCGGAAAATCCCCGCCACATCCTGACGGTACGGGGCACGGGATATAAGTTTGTTGACTAAACGGGGAGGATATTGGATTGCCAACGCATTTTTTCGATGTGGAAGTCGGCTTTCCACGTTATAATAATAGCTATCTACCTTAGCTCGAATACCAGGGGGTACCCTCACAGGGAACCCCAATTCAATATCAGAATGCCTGAAAGGAGGCAAACTCTATGAAGAAAGGACTTTCCCTGGCTCTTAGCCTGGCGCTGGTTTTGTCGCTGGGGCTGTCGCTGTCTGCGGCTGAAGGCAAGTGGAGTGGCTGGATCACCGATACAAAATGCGGAGCCAAGGGAGCTAACGCCGCCCACAAGGAATGTGCTTTGAAGTACGCTAAGGGAGGCGAGAAACTGGTTCTTTACAACACGGCGGACCAGAAGCTTTATGCTCTGGATAACCA
>JBGPHY010000428.1:0-5451 GCA_041484625.1 Terriglobia bacterium
AAATTGCTTATGTCGATCACCAGATTGGGAGACTGGTCTCGTTTCTAAATAACAAGAAGCTTTACGAGAACACATTGATTGTATTGACCGGCGACCATGGAGAGAGTTTTGGAGAACATCAGGAATTTAAACACGGTTATTTCATTTACGATACGACCCTGCTGGTGCCGCTGATCATCAAACCGGCCAAGAATACTTTCAGGAACGTCGTGATCTCGCAGCAGGTTAGACTGGTGGATATCGCGCCCACTATCCTCCAGTTGCTCGAATTGCCCAAAGGAAACGATATGCAAGGAGTAGGATTGCTGGGTCTCTTGTTAGGGAAGCAGAAGGAATTGGGACTCGAAGCCTACAGCGAGACTTTCTATCCTGCTCAGTTTGGCGGGAACTCTCTTCGAAGCTTACGCCGGCCTAATGCAAAATTTGTCGATGCTCCCAGGCCGGAGCTGTATGACCTGGAAAAGGATCCTGGAGAGTTAAGAAACGAGTACGGTCAAAATCGAGCTCTTGCCAATCAATTGAAGAACAGACTTGCGGAAATGGCTAATTCCTTTAGCGATAGAGGACCCGAAAAAAACTCCCAGCTGACCTTGAGTACTGAAGAATTGGAAAAGCTCGGTGCTCTAGGCTATGTCGGTGGACCCATGCGAGCCAATCCGTCCCAGTCTGGGTCGCCTGTCCTACCCGATCCCAAGGACAAGCTGGAGATATTCAATTTGATGACCCAGGCGGGCCAGTATGCCACCAACAAGAAATATGCTTTGGCGGTGCAACAACTGCAGAGAGTGATTGAACTCGATCCCGGTCTGCCGACGGCCTACCTTATGCTCGGGCGGAATCATTTCAGACTGGAGCAATACGACTCAGCTTACTGTGCCTTCCAACAACTTCTGAAGTTTACTCCGCAAAACACGGAAGCAAATTTTTATGTGGCCGCCTGTGAATTTTATCTGAACAAACTCGACAGTGCGGAGGCCGGCTTCAAGAGGATCTTGTCCCAGAATCCCAATTATACCGAGGCTCACAAGTATCTCGGGACGCTCTACCACACCCGAGGTCAGTCTCAGCAGGCACTCCAAGAGTTTCAACGGGTCCTCGAGCTTTCACCAGAGGATGAGGAAGCTCTCTTTAGAGTTGGTTTCTTGTTGGAAAGACAAAACAAGCACACTGAAGCCATTCTACATTTCCAAAAGGTCATTGAGATTAATCCTTCCAATGCGGATGCCCATCACAACCTCGGCTTGATCTATATGCGGACCAATCAGAATGAACTTGCTCAGAAAGAAATGGCTCAGGCGTGTAAACTGGACACTAGGTTCTGCAAACAAAACTAGCAAGGTTCGGCTACGACGCCGGTATATGATAAATTTGGAGCCTCTTACGAAAAGCCCGCAGTTTGGAGTTCCGGCTTTAGCCGGCACCGCCTGAAGGCGGAATTCCGAACCTCATTTTCGTCAGCGGTGACACGCAGACCGATAGCAGGAAAAATTCTTAGATGAGAATCAGGAGAACGAGAACGATCAGGCGCCATTATTCTTTCTTGCTGTGCGCCTTCTTGGTCGGATGCCAAAGTCCAGAGAAGGAGAGTCCTCAGAAAGCCGCAGCGGTTCCGGCATGGAGACCGCTCAATGTTGTGGTGGTAACCATCGACACTCTGCGACCCGATCGCCTCGGCTGTTATGGTTATTCCAAAATTGAGACTCCCAACCTGGACCGTCTGGCAAGGAAAGGCGTCTTGTTTGAACATGCAGTTTCGCAAGTTCCAATCACTCCGCCATCCCACGCCAGCATCTTCACGGGGACTTATCCAACAGTTCATCAAGTACGCAGCCTGGGAGGGTTCAGCCTCGATTCATCGCACCTCACTCTAGCCACCATTCTTCAACAGAAGGGATGGCAAACAGCCGCCTTTGTTGGTTCCACAGCAGTAGCAAGAGTCACGGGATTGAACCAGGGGTTCCAAACCTATGATGACAAGATGACCGAACCCGGATTGAGTAGGAATTCTTCTCAGCGCCGGGCGGGGCGTGTGGTGGATCGGGCTATCGATTGGCTACATCAACAGTCCGATCAAACTCCTTTCTTCCTATGGGTCCACGTCTATGATCCTCACACCCCATATGATCCGCCTTCGCCTTTTAAGGAAAAGTATACTGCCCGTCCTTACGATGGAGAAATCGCCTATACCGACAGAGAACTGGGAAGGCTCTTTGTAGCTGTGGAACAAAAGTCCCCACCTGAAAAGACGCTTCTGGCAGTCCTCTCAGACCATGGAGAGAGTCTGTCGGAGCATGGCGAATACTCCCAAGGAGTGTTTATCTACGACTCGACTCTGCTGATTCCCTGGATCATGACCGGCCCTGGCATTGGTGCAAGTCGGCGGATTAAGGAACAGGCGAGGACAATCGACTTGCTACCCACTCTGATCGATTTGCTTGGTGGTGAAACGCCTGGCGGGTGTCAAGGGGTTAGCCTGGTTCCTGTCTTTTCGGGCGGGCGCGTCAGAACGACTTATTCCTATGCTGAAAGCCTCCTCCCCAAGATCGATATGGGATGGACCGAACTGCGCGGGATGAGGACCGATAAGTGGAAATATATCCGAGCGCCTCGATCCGAACTTTATGATCTGGAAAGCGATCCCAAGGAAGCCATCAATGTCATTCAACGGTATCCAGCGGAGGCAGAAAAGCTCGAATACCAATTGAGGAAGCTTACCGCTACTGGCGCTGGCAAGCCTGCCGAAAAGGTTCATTCGAAACCCATCAGCGAGGAAACCGAGGAGCAGTTGCGGTCACTGGGTTATGTTTGGTCCTGGGCCCCTCTCAGGCTGGAACTCACAGGACAGGGAATTGACCCCAAGGATCGGGTGCACGTCCTCGAACTCTTGGAAGAGGCGACCAATGACCCAAGGAAAACTCTCTCTCAACGAATTCAACTGCTGCGCCAGGCGCTCACAGAGGATCCCACCAATAGCATGATCTATCTTCTCCTGGGCAATGGTTACGAGACAAGCCACAGGGAGGACGAGGCTTTGAAAATATATCAAAATGCGATTCAGCAAAGGATCTTAGGATTGAATACCATTTATGTTCGAATGGCCAAAATCTATGGGCGACATGGAAAAGTTGATGCGGCTATCTTAGCCTTTGAGAAAGCTGTTGAAATGAATCCGTCCGACCTAGAGACCCAGAATAAGCTGGCAATGGCTTACTTGATGAGAGGACAAATTGGTCCTGCCGAACGAACTCTGAAAGCCATCCTGGCCCTTAATGAAGCCGATGCACAGGCGCACAACAGCCTGGGATGGATTGCCCTGAGAAAACAAGATACGGGGACGGCACTAAAGGAGTTCGACCGCGCTCTCCGCCTAAATCCGAAATTGATGGAGGCATATATCAATTTGGGGATGCTCTACAAGGAAAGAGGAGATTACGCTCAGGCCCGGACCTGCTTTGAATCCTTCTTAGCTAAAGCCTCGGGAACTGCTTACAAGGACGCCATTCCGAAAATACAGAGGGAGTTAGCTTTGGTAACGCAAAAACAGCAAATGGCCCGCCCTGGGCCTAACTGATACATTCTGGACTCTTCGCCTCCAGTGCCCTTGGTCAACATGGTCTCTCTTGAAAATTGTCCTCGTCTTTGTGCTTGTCCTCGTCCTCGACAAAGAACCTTCCGAGTACGACGACAAGAACGAGGACGTGTGTGATTCCTTGGGATCTCGCAGTTGATGTTGGTTCAGGGTCGCAACCCCGATTTTCATGCGACGTGGTGCCCCTCGAAGGGGCATGAAAGGCTCTAATGAGAATGTGAATTTCAAGGTGGGCGCTGCGCTCCGTCGCGGCGCTTCTTTCCGACATCGAAAAGCCGCGGACCTGCGGATCAGGCCCGCGCTAAATCACATTTTCCTCGGCGCTGGTTAATTTGAATAAGGTCATATGACACACTCCTCGAGGTGCTTTTAATGAACCTAAATTGCTTGGTCGTGCTGCTTGGATTGACGGGATGGTTGGCCGCTTCGGGAACTATTCTGTGTGCCCAGGATGAAAAACCTGCTAAGGATGCCAGGGTCTGGGTCATCGATGACACGGACAAGGTTCATCCGGTCAGTGGCAACCTTCTGTCTGAGGGGTTGGAAACTTACAACGGCCAACGTCCCAGCCCGGCCCAGTATCGTCTGCAAAATAACGTCTGGGATGCGGGCACCAGTACTGTGAAGCTGTTTGCTGGCCGCAATGAGTTTGTCGCCTTTCAGGTGGTGCTGGAAAAAGGGCGGGATGATCTGCATAAGCTTTTTGTGAATGCCACTGACCTGCTAGGTTCCCGGGAACGGGTCAGCGCTGACAGTCATATCCGCCTGTTTAAGCAACTCTACCTGAGGTTGGATGGAGTTTGGTATCCGGATGCTCTGCTCCCCTTCGATATCGCTGGCGTGACTCCGTTGGAGCTTCCTGACTATTCGGGGCCGCTGCGTGATCAAAAGGTCCAATCGGTGTGGGTGGATATTTATGTCCCGTATAACCTACCCCCGGACATCTACAAGGGTCAGATCATGGTGTTGCATCGCAACACCAACAAACAAGCGATCCTCCGTGTGGAACTGGAGGTCGGCAATTTTGCGCTTCCCGATGAACAAAATCTGGAAATTGATCTCATGAACTTCGGTTTCCTCAATATTGAGCGAGGCTGGCCTGACATGATCCTCGATGGCCCCAGGCACCGCGCCATTGAGCGAGAATTCTTCCGCATGGCTCATGCCCACCGTATGACCTTTTCAATAGTGCCTTACAACCATGATGGGAGTATTCCTGCAGGATTGAAACCGGAATTAGCGGGTGTCGACACGAACATTCACATTCCGGATTGGAGTTCATGGGATGCACGCTTCGGCCCCTTGTTATCCGGTGATGCGTTTGTCGATTTGCCTCGCGGAAAGCAACCCCTGGCGCACTTTTTTCTGCCCTACAACTTGATGTGGCCTTCTGATATGCGCAATTGGCAGAAGCCCGCTTACCGAACCGAGCATCTCCGCGTCAGTGAAGCCTTCCGCAAGCATCTGGCCGAGAAAGGCTGGACCAGGACACAATACCAGGTTTACTACAACCATAAGGAACACTACAACTTTTTCCCCTGGAACTTAGATGAGCCTACTCGCCCAGAAGATCTGGAAGCCCTAAGTTATCTGGGAAAAATTCTGCAAGAGTCGTTTCCTCAGGACGATCCCGTCAAGGTGGTCTATCGGCTCGATATCGGCCACTTTCATTGCGAGAACGATCCCACCTGTGCGTATCCTCGCCAAACCAGCGCACGGGTCGTTCAGCTCCTGGATCCATACGTCGGTTTGTGGAACATTGGCTCTTCCCATTATTGGGCCAACCTCCCGGAGGTCCGTAAACTCAAGGCGCAAGACAAAACCCTTTACTTTTACAGCGGGACACCACGAGTCGATGAACC
>JBGPHY010000429.1:0-5430 GCA_041484625.1 Terriglobia bacterium
ACCTTGCACGCTCCGTGTCACGTCTTCAGGGTTGCTGCTCGACAACGGATACTTCCAGTGGTCCATATTCATGACCGAGTGGATCTTCAATCCGGACTTCAGGGAAGCCTGCTTGATCTCTTCAGCCACCTTGGGATCCGTGACAGTCATCATCTCGATCCCTGCGAAGCCCAGCTCCGCAGCCATCTTAAAGCGGTCCAAGTAGGAAAGACTCGACGGCAGCATGGAGATCAGGATGGCCTTTTTGGGCGAACTGGAAGCTGCCAGAAAACTGGAACCAAGAGCAGTCATGCCCGGCAGCAGGGCGGCAATCTTAATAAAAATTCTTCGGTCTACAGTTGGCATCGTTTTTCCTCCGGTCAGAGTTTAACTAAGAATTTTCAAATGCTATTTTGCGTCCCACTCGATTCTGGACTTCAGAATTTTCTCTCCGGTAATCCCGCTCACCATGGCTACTGGACTTTGGATTCCAGGCCGATCCAGAGAATTCGGCCATCTGTCTTGTCGATGGTCACTGCCAGAGCCCGACCATCGGGATCTTTCGATGAATCGCCATGAACGATCCACAGCGAATGCAGATCATTAAACAACTTCACAGCCTCTTCCACAAGAATTTCTCGACCACCGGGTTTCGATGTGAAGCCTAATGATCAGGCGTCGCCATGAGTTTTGGAAACGAATATGAAACTACAGATCATGGACCAGATTGCATTCCGGCCAGTCCTGGAGTATTGTCTAGCTGTATTGGCTGTTCGGGGGTCGGCGTGTTCGAAAAATCCTTGTTCGGTAATCCCCTTTAAAATATGTCTCTTTCAGAAAAGCCCTCTGTCTCCCTTCCAGAAGAAGATGAGGAATTTCGTGCCCTTCCGGGAAAGCGTACCGGGGCGGCAGCATTGCTCTCTGACGCAGGCAAGAGTTTAACAGGTAGCGCGTTATCTCTAAGTGTTCCCGCAAACATCGTAACAAAGAGGATATGAGCATCACCCAGGACAAAATCTGACAGAGTGAGGTCAGTTACCGATTACTCTCTGTTTCGATGCCAGACCGGAGAAATTTATGCCTCAGTTATCCTTGAAAAGACTTCTTTCTTGGTTGCTTGGACTTTTTGTGGTGATCCAGGTGGGGGTGGCTGTTTGGACCGTAAGAGATTCGCAGAGAAGCCTGTGGCTTCTGGAAAAGGAAATGAATCCTCTGGTTTCTCCGTATCCAGCCGTCAGTGAGGCGAAATGGTGTGGCATGCTGGCCACTATGGAATTCGCACAGAAATCCGAAAACGAGCGGATCCATCTTGCCGACCAGAAATTTGCGGAAACCCGGAACACTGCGTATCAGACAGGATACAGCCTGGAAGACCTGCAATCCTGGTTTCGCCACACCGCCATGGATTTTCGCCTTTACCCCGTCCGTGATTTTACCTATGCTGGCGGGCTGAAAGAACCCTATCGAGACCTGAGAAGGAGCGGGTTTCCTCGTCCAACGTATCTTCAGTCCTTCGTCCGATTCCTCTCCAGTGTGGATTCTGCACGGTTGTCCCTGGTGCTGTTGCCGGTGCTCGCCATCCCGCTTCTGATCTTCCGAGGGGCCATTGCCGCCATTCGAGACCCGGTATTAGCGGGAAGGTGGAAGGTGTTGGTGGGTTCATTGGTGGTCCTCTTGTTCCTGGCAGGGGTAGCTGTCTGGTGGGTAGGGCGGCTGAGAGTTGGTGGGGGACCCTACAATTTCTATGACAGGACCGATTATGTCTCAGTGAGTGGAACCTGGACAGCCGCCGCCAGTCCGAAACACCAGTGGCAAACCACCAAGCTGGACTGCTGGAGAACCTGGGATTATTGCATTGAGGCAACAGCCGTTCTCTCCCCGGAAAAGTACCTCAAAGTGGACATGATCTACTGGCCCATCCTGGAATGGGAACCGGAAAGAATCGTCTTGCAGGAAGACGAATCTCTGCCCGGCTGCTACGTCTCACGCCTCGAATTGGACCGGAAGATTAAAACGGTCAGGATGACGAAGACAGCCCGAACGCCAAAAACCGATGATTGTGCAGGAGTACCTGAAGGGCCACTTTTCTCAGAACTGACTGACGGTTTGACGCCCGTCTTTCGTCGGCCGTAAGTCTAGAGGACACGGGTACTCGTTCGAATACTTCGCACAGTCTGTGCCAATCCCCTCTCCTGTCGATAAGTCCAAAGCCCGGCCTTTGCCAGAAGCCTTGCCCCGAGGCGTCCATATCCCCAAAAGCCGGACTCTCACTCCTAATATGGATGGTGATTCTACCGATAAATTACGAATGGGACAGTATTGCTATCTGCAGAGTTACGGCAACAGGGAAGTGTTTGGCCCTCAAATTCGCTGATCCTGTTGGAAGAGTAATTCCTGGACGGTATTAGCATCTTGTTAAACTACGCGACAGCTATCCAACACACTCATACAGTAGCCTTCAGCCGATTGCCGATCATCACAACCATGCTATTGGTATTTTTGTGCGGCACAATCACGCCAGGTCAACAGCCGCCAATCGGTAATGATAGACTGCCAATCCTGACCCGCGTGGAACAGATTCGGCATCTGTCCCTTGAGGAGGCCAAACGCGGTTATCCGGTCCACATACAAGGAGTTGTGACTTACTACAGCGTCGGTGGGTCGGGATGGCTGGCTCAAGATACCTACACGGGGCCTCCGACACCTGACCTCTTTGTTCAGGATTCTACCGCTGGCATTTGGATAAACCTCCCAGGAATTCAGCCATTTCTCAGAGCGGGACAATCCATCGACGTGGAAGGTGTGACAGAGGCGCCAGACTTTGCCCCCCAGATTGGAAAACCCAGATTACGGGTCATCGGCGAAGCCCCTTTCCCGAAACCTCGAAGGGTCTCCCTGGAGAGGATGCTGTCGACCGCCGAAGACAGCCAGTGGGTTGAGGTCGAGGGTATTGTACGGAAAGCCGAAATTCGGAATGGGTTTCTCGCTCTCGAGATCGCGGTGGCAGGTGGCCGGATGAGAGCGCAGATTCCGGGGTACGCTCAACTCCTTCCCGAAAGGCTGGTTGATTCGGAGGTTCGCATCCGTGGAGTTTGTGGCGCCCTCTTCAATGAGAAGTACCAACTCATCGGGATCGTGCTTTATGCTCCGGGCTTCGACCAGGTCACCGTTCTCAAGCCAGCGCCGGCTGATCCGTATGGAACGGATGTGCAACCCCTCTCCACTGTCCAGCGTTTTGCGCCTCAAGGCGCCGTCGGGCACCGCATCCGCATGCAGGGCATCGTCACTCTGCATAATCCCGGGAAGTCGGTCTATATCTCCGACGGAAAGACCGGTCTTCGGATCGACACGGCCATGTCGATCATTTTTAAACCAGGAGACCGGGTAGACACAGTTGGTTTTCCGCGAGTGTCCGACCTTGAGTTGACTGTAGAGGATTCTATTTGTCGGCGAATCGGTGCCGGAGAGATCCTCACCCCCATCCCGGTTTCATCAGACCAGATATTCCGAGGCGATTATAACTCCTTACTGGTGTCCATCGAGGGTAGCTTGCTGGAAAAGACGTCCTTTCTCGGGAGGCAGACCCTCGTACTGAAAACTGCAACCACCGTCTTCGACGCGTCAATAAGCCAATCCGAGGTTGATCCCAAGCTGGCCTCACTCCGCGCCGGCAGTGTCCTGCAATTGACAGGGGTCTGCCTGGTGAAAAAAGACGAGAGTGAACATAACCAGACCTTCCAGCTATTGCTACGCTCTACGGATGACATCGTCATTACCCGACAGCCTCCCTGGTGGACGGCTGAAAGAGCTCTGTCTGCGCTCGGTTTGTTAGCATTGGGAATTTTAACAGCCTTGGCCTGGGTGGCAGTTCTGCGACGTCGAGTGCAGAGCCAGACCGAGGCGATCCGCCGGCGAGAACTGCGATTCAGGTCCCTGATTGAGAACAGTTCCGACGGCATAACACTGATGGACCGGGAAGGAATCGTCCTTTACACCAGCCCTTCAACTCCTCGAATCCTGGGATATACCGAAGCGGAGTTTCTGGGCATAAGCGCGTTCAAATGGATGCACCCCGATCACGTAGAAATGACTCAAGACGTATTTGCTCAGATTCTCGCGCAGCCCGGCAAGATCGTGAGTGTGCAATGCCTCTACAAGCACAAGGACGGCACCTGGCGGTGGCTGGACATACAGGCAAGGAACCTGTTGAATGAGCCCAGCATTGGCGCGGTGATCATCAATTATCGCGACATTACCGAACGCAAGCGCGCTGAGCAGGAGATACTGCGGGCCAAGGAGGCTGCTGAAGCTGCCAGTCGCGCCAAGAGTGAGTTTGTCGCCAATATGAGCCACGAGATTCGCACTCCCATGAACGGCATTATGGGCATGACGGAACTTGCTTTGGACACCGAACTTACCCCCGAACAACGGGAGTATCTCAGCATGGCGAAGTCATCCGCCGATTCTCTGCTCACCGTCATCAATGACATCCTGGATTTCTCCAAGATTGAGGCGGGCAAGCTGGAACTGGAGTCGATTGAATTCGACCTGCGGGACAGTCTCGGGCACACGATGAAGACCCTCGCGTTGCGAGCTTATCAAAAGGGCCTGGAATTGAATTGCCGGATCCGACCCGACGTGCCGGGACGATTAGTAGGAGATCCGAGTCGGCTTCGCCAGATTCTGGTCAACTTGGTCGCCAATGCGCTCAAGTTCACGGAGCGAGGAGAAGTGACGGTCGAGGTGGAAGCACAGAACTTGGATGGAGACCATGCCCTGTTGCACTGTGCTGTCCGGGATACAGGGATTGGTATCACGGCCGAAAAACAAGCTAAAATCTTCGAGGCTTTTACTCAAGCCGATGGCAGCATGGCACGGCGCTATGGAGGGACTGGACTGGGGTTGACCATTTCCCGAAGGTTGGTGGAGTTGATGGGGGGGCGGATCTGGGTGGAGAGCGAGATGGGCAAAGGGTCCGCCTTTCATTTTACGGCGAACTTCTCAGTGGCAAAAGCCATCTTACAGCCTGGGCGCGTGAAACCCGTCGATCTGGAGGGGGTGCGCGTTCTGGTGGTAGATGACAATCTCACTCACCGGCGCATCCTGGAGGAGAGGTTCAAAGGCTGGGGGATGGTGCCCACGCTAGTCGAGAGTGGAAGGACGGCTCTAGACGTGTTAGAAGAAGCTGTGGATACGGGGGTCCCTTTCCAGCTGTTTCTTACGGATGCCCATATGCCGGAGATGGACGGCTTCACACTGGTCGAACGCATTCGACAGAATCCGCGGCTGGCGGGCGTGACGACGGTGATGCTAAGTTCATTGGGTCAACGAGGCGATGCAGCACGCTGTCGGCAATTGGGAGTGGCGGCCTACCTGATGAAACCCATTGCTGAGTCAGAACTGCTGGAAACCATCCAGCGTGTACTGAACAAAAACTCCCGGAAGCTGGAG
>JBGPHY010000430.1:0-5421 GCA_041484625.1 Terriglobia bacterium
GGAACATGCGTTTACGGCAACCACATCGGGCTCACCAGAGACAGACTTGCAGGTTGAGTTGACTTCTCCCAAGGGGAAAGTCCGCAGAGTTTGGGGTTTCTGGGACGGTGGCGCCACATGGCGCGTACGCTTCATGCCGGACGAAGTTGGCCAGTGGAATTACCGGGCACACTCCATGCCCGCAATAGGGGGATTGGAAGGGATATCGGGGGAGTTTCTTTGTCGCCGGGAGACCAGTGACAACCGCTTCCTTCAGCATGGAACTGTGCGCGTTTCGGCGAACGGTCGTCATTTTGAGCACGCTGATGGGACGCCTTTCTTGTGGATAGGCGATACGGCCTGGTATGGCCCAGGGTTGAGCCACAAAGAAGACTGGAATACCTATCTGGAGGATCGGGCCGCTAAGAAGTTTACAGAGGTTCACTTCAATCTCGTGGCGCCACGGAATGGGATGCCGGCAGACGAGAACGGTGAAGAATCGTTCGTTACCGGCAAAGAACATATCCGCATGAACCCTCGGTTCTACCAAAGGCTTGACGAACGAGTGGACGCGGTTACTTCACATGGGTTGTTGGCTGGTCTCGTACTCACCTGGGGCCTCAGGGATGTAGATTCAGGGAATTACCTTCCGGAGAATGAACTGGTCCGGCTCATCCGTTACCTGGTCGCACGATATGGCGCGAACCCTGTTGTCTGGATCCTGACGGGAGACAACGAGTACCTGGGTGAGAGCGCCGAACGGTGGAAGCGGGTCGGAAGAATTGTCTTTGCCGAACAGCCTCATGCGCCGGTCACAACGCATCCCGGTGGGATGTGGTGGCCCTGGGAGCGCTTACGCTATGAGCCATGGCTGGATTTTCTGATATACCAGAGCGGCCACGGTGACGACGCCAAAACCCTCAGGTGGTTACATTCCGGCCCTCCTCATCTTCACTGGGCAGATCTTCCTGCTCGCCCCATGATCAACATCGAGCCCCCTTATGAAGGTCACCTGGGTTACCAATCCCGCATACCGCATAGTCCCTACCACACCCGCCGGGCAATCTATTGGAGTCTTCTGAATGCTCCCACGGCAGGAGTCACCTATGGGGCGCACGGTGTCTGGAGTTGGCACACTGCCGTCGGCCAGCCTCCCACTGACCACCCGGACACGGGCGTGGCCAGGACATGGAAGGAAGCATTGTCGTTTCCCGGCAGCACGCAAATGAAGTACGCGGCAGAGTTTTTTCAATCCATTCCCTGGTGGACACTGCAGCCCGACGAAAATCTGCTGGTGGATCAACCGGGAGGAGACGACCCCTCACGTCATGTCTCCGCAGCACGTTCTGAGAAGGGTGACCTGGCCGTGATCTACCTGCCGGTGGGCGGAGAAGTGCGTCTAAAGGCTGGCGTATTGGCAAAAGACTTGCGCGCCGAGTGGTTCGATCCCCGGACCGGAAAAAAATCGCCTTATCAGGAAGTGGGATCGGGCACGTACCATTCACCCGAGGAGCAAGACTGGGTATTGTTGCTGCAAAAAAGCACCCCATGACCTATTTAGGTCAACACGGTCGATGAAAAAGGCATTGGTAGCCACGATTCATTCGTTTCCTGAATCAATCGTGGGCTTTTCAAAAGGGTCAAAGAACCCACTACAAGGTGGATTGGGTTGTCCCGGCCACCGGTTCGGTGGTCGGTACAGACACCTTCGCCCACCCAGGAGGTGACCGGACTTTGACAAGTCCTACATACACGGTGGATATTGCTCTCCGAATCAAACGCAAATGAGGTTTTCCAGTGGGACGGGTGTCTTGCTTTGGACTTCATCAACCACCCCTTATCGACACGACTGGCGGTCGCTCCTAAAGGGTGTTAGAGAACTGACAATGGAGGAGAATCGAAATGGAACTCAAAGGAAAGGTTGCGATTATCACGGGAGCAGGGCGGGGAATCGGGCGAGCGATTGCCCTGGATCTCGCCAAAGAAGGTTGCCATCTCGTCCTAACCTCCCGAAGTCAGGCTGAACTGGTCAGCCTGGTCGAGGAGGTCACCGTTTCGGGTGCAAATGCCATAGGACTGCCCTTAGATCTGTGCCTGGAGGAGAACATAGACAAACAGGTCAACCAGACTGTAGCCAAGTTTGGTGTGATCGATATTTTGATCAACAATCATGGGGTCCTCTATCCCGAACCATTCTTGGAAGCCACTCTGGAGCATTGGGATCACACTATGAGTACTAATCTGCGTAGTGTTTTCCTGTTGAGCCAAAAGGTGCTGCGTCTCATGAAGGTAAGACGCAGCGGTTACATCATTAACATCTCGTCAGTCCAGGCCTTCGGGGTCCAACCCCATGTGGCCGCTTATGGAGTATCCAAATGCGGCATGGTGGGCCTGTCTCAAGCATTGTACGAAGCTGCCAAAGAATATGGCGTGAAAGTCAGTACGGTCTATCCCGGCATTACCGATACCCAGATGGTTCGAGACCTCAATCCCCCGACGAAGCCTGAACAGTGGATGCTGCCAGAAGACATTTCCTATTGTGTCCTATTTTTGCTGAAACAAAGTCCCCGCATGATCGTAAAGGATGTCGTTCCTTGGTCTGTGGGGTATGACAGGATCTGATTTGAAGCGTGCAAGGATGGCAGGAATCAAAGGAGAAATACGACCATGAAGAGCTTGATTCGGGTTTTGGTTGCAGTGGTTTTCTATCTCTCGACAAATAGTGTCTCTCAGTTGGCTCAGTCTGGAACTGCCGACGCAAAGGGAGCTCATTCTGTCAAAGGCATGAAACTGAAAGTAAGCTCCAATCACCGGTATCTTGTCAATCAAGATGGAGCCTCTTTTTTTTATTTAGGAGACACGGCATGGACCCTTCTGAAACGGCTCAATCGTGAAGAAGTCGATGAATACTTGGCGAACCGGTTGTCTAAAGGGTTCACCGTCATCCAGGCTTATGTGCTGAGGGGGCTGGAAGTCAAGAACATCTATGGCGATCTGACGCTGATCGACCGGGACCCTTCCAAACCCAATGAGACCTTCTTCAAGAATGTGGATTACATCGTCAACAAGGCTAATGAGCTGGGTCTTGCCATGGGCCTGGTGGTGACTTATGGGGAACATGTCCGTCAGACGCGGACCAACGAGCAAGTCTTCAATACCTCCAATGCCTTAGTTTTTGGAAAGTTTTTGGGGAGCCGCTACAAAGACAACTGCGTCATTTGGCTCTTGGGAGGAGACCGAGGCCCGGAGCTGGATATGGACGTGTGGCGTGCGATGGCCAAGGGTTTGAAAGAAGGGAGCCAGGGGACCCAGCTTGTTTCTTATCACGGGCATGGTCCACAGCCAGGTTTCTACGGATATTCGTCCTCGTTTTGGTTCCACGACGAAGACTGGCTGGATTTCAACATGATTCAATCCGGCCATCGGTGGGCGGTTCCAAACTATGAGTTCGTCACCCACGACTATAATATGAGACCCATCAAACCTACCATCGACATGGAAGCCCGATATGAAAATCACCCGGATGGGCAGAATGCCGCCAGGCGGATGGATGCCCACCAGGAAAGAGAAGCCGCCTATTGGGCCATGTTGGCTGGTGCAGCGGGGCATGGGTACGGGAACAACAACATCTGGCAATTCTGGGACGAGAATCGGATGCCGGCTCCCAACGACCAGTCCTTCCCGTTTGCCGCTCTGCGTGGTACGACCCATTGGCGCAAGGCCATGGATTTTGAAGGGGCTTTCGACATGGGGCTCATGCGCCGCCTCTTCGAGTTGAGGCCCTGGCACAAGTTGGTTCCAGACCAGTCAGTTATTGCCCTTGGGCAGGGCGAAGGAGAAGACAGAATTCAAGCTGGCAGGGCGGAAGATGGAAGCTTCATCATCGTCTATTCTTCCTCCGGACATGGTATTGGAATCCATATGGACAGATTGTCAGGTTCCAGGAATAAGGCCCGATGGTATGATCCGCGGGAAGGGAACTGGATAGAAATCGGCCCGTATCCTAACCAGGGAATCCGGGAATTTATCCCTCCATCCAATGGACCGCAAAACGACTGGATTCTGGTTCTTGAAGATGTGGATAAGAACTTCCCTAATCGATAAAAAGCTGGGAAACAATTCCCCGGTTGGCACAGACCTGCGCCGTAGGCATGTCTGCGAAGATGATCGCCCCTGGGAAGCCGTTCTGTCGACGAGATACTGCAGTCCCCCAGAAGATAAAAGCTCATTGCAGCCCGGGCCAGCCTGGGGGACTGCCGGCCAGCTTCTGATTCCTCTGCAAACAGTCCAGTCCGGACAGGTCATTCACCGCAAGCATGACCACGGTTAAAATCTGCGTCACCCAGCGCCGATTGGTTCGTACCTCCATTTTTGTGTTGCCCTGAAAGGGCTAGATATTTACTGCCATAAACTGCGGCCGAGCGGACCCGTATCGATCCGGTGCGCTGGTTCGGGGTCGGCCGGGTGGGTATTTATATTGTTCACCGGCGCGCTGCTTGCCTCAGAAATGGGATCGATTCTAAGCGCACCGGAGCGAAAGCTCAATTGTTTGTTCGGAGATTATTCTTATGAAAAATTCAAAAATTTAACGGAGCGGCACCACCCCGGCCACCGCCGACAGGCAAGAAACGCATGCCTGATCCACCGCGCGATTCGACACGCAGCCATTGGTGGCTGGGTGTTTGGATTCTCTCATGATTCAAGCCACAGCCTGGTGGTTTTCATTCTCCACTATAATGCGTGGATTGGGATTAGGAGCTGGAACAGGCAATCCTTGTTGTCGCAGCAATTCCACGTGTTCTTTCATTCCGTGTTTGGCCCTGTAGATGCAATCCTCGATTGAATGGCCGATCCCAGAAAAACCTTCCAATTCCGGAGAGTAGAATCCAAAGTAGTCGGGTTCTTTGGTTGCCTCGATGATCAGAGAATAGGATAGTTCAATCATTTGGTTGCTTCTGCTTATTTCTTGATGCCGGCTGCTTTCATTATCGCATGACAAGTTCCCGTCGGCACTTCCTTTGCTCCGTGGAAATCGACGCGAATTAGCTTTTGCCATCCTGCCTTTCCATAATAGCAGATGGATCCTTTTTCTTTAACAATTCTAAAACCATTTTCTTCCAAGAGCTGAACCAATTCGCTGAATTTCATCCTCTGTCTTCTTGCCTCAAAGTCCAACGGCGGTGCTGAGTGAACCCGTTTCGATCCAGCGCGCTAGTTCGAGGTCGGCCGGGTAGATATTTATATGATTCACGGGCGCGCTGCTGGCCTCAGAAATGGGATCGATTCTAAGCACACCAAAGCGAAAGCTCAGCTGTTTATTCTGAGATCATTCTTATGAAAAATTCAAAAATTCAAAAGAGCGGCACCGCCATCTACCTTTTCGAACCAGAGAGAGCAATACACTAAAGGAGGTTGCGCTGCCAGGGGCTTCTCAACCTTAGA
>JBGPHY010000431.1:0-5406 GCA_041484625.1 Terriglobia bacterium
CTCCGAAGTCCCTTGAGCATCCCGGCATCCAGCCAAGCCAGCGACTGGCGGGCGTAGAGATAGGACTGATCGATTTCCAGAGCTTTCCGGAAGTTCTCCGACGCCAGGGAATTGTCTCCCTCGAAAGCCGCATAGAATCCGGCCAACTGGTAAGCGTGCAGGCGAAGGTCGACAACATTATCCGTCTTGCGCTGTTCATTGACAGTCGCAAACTCCTTGAACCAGTCATCGGCTTTCTGCGTCTGCCCGCTCTTGTAAAGCGCGATGGCGCGGAAGAGTCCCTCCCCTTCGATGTCGTCATCCAGCGTCTGAGCAGCGGCCTTCCAGGCAGAGGAGGCACCCTGGGGATTGCCGCTGGCTTGGTTGAGGAGGGCTTCAAACATAAGGAGCCGTGAACTTCTGACACTGGCAAAATCGTCGACACCGAGGCTGGAGGGAGGCTGGGCAGCAGCGGCCACATCCGCCAAAGCGTTTGGGTACTTGGATTCCTTGGCAGCCTCGAGGGCCAGCATCATCTGGATCCCACGATAAAGGTACAGCAGCGAGTAAGAAAGGTGAGTCGGTTCGAACGTGTGACCGGTCAGGAGTCCCAGTGCCCGAGGATAATTTCCCAATTGCGCTTCGAGCGAAGCCAGTTTCTCCAACACCGGGTCACTTTCCGGTCGAGCTTTCCGCGCCCTTTCGAATGCCTGCCGCGCCGCCTGGGTGTTTCCCATGCGTGCATTGATATTGGCGGCCAGCATAACGGTCGCGAGATGATCCGGACGCGCTTTCGAGGCGCGGGTCAGCAACTCCAATCCCTCTGGCTGCCTGCCTTCCACCAGCATGGCCATGCCCAGGTCCCGTAACGCCGAGAAATGCCTGGGCTCCTTCTCTACCGCATTGCGCCAGAGACTAATCGCTTCACCGCGACGGTCCTTGCTGAAAAGAACGTCCCCAAGAAGAACGGAGGCATTCGCGTCACGCGGTTCAATCTCGCGGGCGAGTCTCAGGGTTTTGACATCTTCGGCTCGGAAGGGAAAGATTTCCAGCTTCAACTGCTGCTGTCTTGCCTGATCGAGCGCCTTCCTTGCAGCGTCTTTTTCACCCAGTTGGGTGGCCGCGAAGGCTTGATAATAAAAAAGTAGAGGATAAGGAGTATCTCCAGCAGAGATTGCTTTTTCGATTCCGTGAGCCAGGATTTTGCCGGCCTCTTCCCAGGCCGAGAGGCGAAAGTACTCTGTGGAGAGTTCCAGGTAACCCTGCGGATGACTGGCACAAGCACGGTCCAGCAACTCCTGGATGGGGCCAGTTTCTTCTCTCTTCTCTTCCGCCCCCTCCGCGGGCGCAATGGTGGTGTGCATCGGGTTAGCACTGGCGTCTACTTGGGCCGCAATTCCCTTGCGAGGAGCGTTATCGACAAAGAATTGCTCAGCACGGGCAAAGGCATTGGTGGGATCCAGGTCGAGTATATCCTTTCTTTCATTCCGGGCTTCTTCAGCACGCCCTTCTTTCCGAAGCAGATAGGCGTATGCCTGTCTCACGGACAGGTCCTGGGGGGCCAGTGCGGCGGCGGCTGACAGCTTGTGGCACGCGTCACACCGGTCTCCTTCGGCCAGCGCCAGCAACCCCAAGCCGTAGTCGCGCCTCTCGAACTTACCCGAAGAAGGCAGGATCCTGTAATAGTGCCGCCGAGCTTCCTGATTTTTGCCCAACTCGGCATAACCCACTCCCAGGAAGTAGTGAGCATCGCCGTTAGTTGGGTCACGTTCCAAGACTTTTCGGAAGTGTTCGATCGCTTCCTCATACAGGAAACGGTCCATCGCCATGAGGCCCAACCGTAGGTGGACCGGGGAAAAGAGTGGATCTTTGGCGAGCGCAGCGTTGTAAGCCAGGACGGCATCGTTGACTTCTCCGAATTTTTCGTGACCTAACCCTTTCTGGTAGGCCTCCTCCACCTGCAGAGTTTCCAGAGGACCAAACTTGCGAGGAATGGAATCACTGGCATAAACGGCATCGGGACGCAATCCGTCCGGATAGATATTATGGTTGAGGAGGTCTTTACCTTCTTGGGAACGAATTCGCAAGTTCAGGACTTTGCCAACCGTGTCTGCACCGAGTGGAAACTCAGCGCGAAACACGCCGCCAAAGCTGAGGTCCTGAATCCGACTCCAGATCTTCTGGTCCCCCGCGAGAAACTCCAGGACCGCTTTCTGAAACGAGGCCGTCGGGGTCGCGGCCAGCTTGGCGCTTCCGGGACGTTGGGGGGGAATTTCCAGGTTGACAGCGACGTCTTTAGTCGCCGTTGTCAATCCTCCCAGTTTCCCTGCACCGAACCAGTACTCGGTCCACCCATCGGTCTTTCCCGGGCCAATGAATTCGTAGTTCCCATCCCAGATAAATCGTCCGCTCTGGGTCTCCATGTAGAGACCATCGTTGTCAGTGTACACCGCCATGTGCCGAAGCGCGGTCAGCCCAGACCCGAAGGTCCAGGTCTTCATGCCCCGGGCCAACAGACGATTCGTGAAACAGATGGTCCCGTAATCAGCCTTGTAGTCATAAATCGACATGAAGTTGTCGTAAATGTCGAGACCGAAAACACCCAGCATGTTCTTGTTGTTTTTGTTCCAGCTCAAATCCACGCCGTCAATAACGGGCCATACCCCGACAGCTGAGCTGACGTGGCCGATGGTCTTTGTCATGGGATAGACAAATCGGCTCCCCTCGGTGGTAGCCACACCGGCATTGGTCCAGATCAGATAACGGTTAGGAAGCATGTTCCTGTTGTGCAACCGCAAAGTGGTTTCCAGGTAGGCTTTTCCCGGACGCAAAGTCACTTCCAGGGTGATTTTGTCCCGAAAGAAATGATCAATATGCGAGAGCACAACTGCTGTGCTTCCGTCCGAGTGGCGCCGCACCGCCCAAGACCAGGCTTCCCCAGGCCAGGTCAACATGTGGGTATCGAACGGTCCATAAAGCTCAAGATTGCCCACCGGCCAGCCACCTCGCGGGTTGTAGCGCCCCGGTTTAATGACGGTTGTGTGATAGAAGATCTCCCGGCTGGCCACTTTATCGAAAGCGGACCAGACGCGTCCGCCCAGTTCCGGCAAGAACTCCACTCTCAGGTATTCATTCTCCAGGACGAGCGATTCATACTCGGTCGGGATCGGCTTTCGTGCCCGGGATTCCCAGTTCAGGATGGTATAGGGGTAAAGGCCCATGTTCTCGATTGACTTGAACAACGGTGCCACGGTCTCCGAACTCCCAAATGAGTACGTCGGGACTATCCGTCTGCCGTGTGTAAACCTAACGGCCGATGCGTCCTGCGCAGCGCCACCATTCACCCAAAGGAGAAACGCAAGAAGGGGCAAAGGGCGAAAAGGGGGAAAGGGAAACGGGCGAAGAAGAGAAAAAGGAAAACGGGCGAAAAGACGTGTAGAAACGCGGCTGGGATAATTCATCTAACCACCACTTTTAAAGCCTTAATTTGATTCGACAGCCAGGCACTTAATTCCATTGATGCATTTCGGAGTTTCTCATAGACAGGTTTTTCGAGATAGCCAATTTCATTGGCCACGCACAAGAGACTCCTGACCTCTCCTGCTGAACCTTTTGCAATTTCGCCATTTCCCCCTCTTCGCCTTTTTTCCTTCTCGCCCGTTCCCCTTGTGCCCCTCTCGCGCCACTTACTTAACCAGGATCTCAAGGCAGGCATGCTTATCGCTGATCACTTCGGTTACCGAAACGAGCCACCTGCCAGAGGGATCATTGAGCGCTGTGCGAAAATAAACGGATCCTTTTCCGTCCACGATATCCTTATTCCCGCCATAGTAGGGAATCTCTCTTCCATGGGGGTCAAAAACCACAACTCTGGCTACGGAACGAAGGGCCAGAGGCCCACGTACGGCAAATTCCACCCTGACGCCCTCCCCCAACCGAACCGATGGCGGTCCGTCCAGTTCGAGCCCGTCAACGGGGCAGTCAACCATGGCAAAGAGCCGGGGCACACCGGGTTCAACATCTGTCTCAAAAGCCGTCCCATTCCCCAATAACTTTTTCTGTCTCACATCATAAATGGTTGAGGCAGAATCAAAGCTGATTCGGATCTGCTGCCTTAAGTTTCTCTTCTTATCGGGTACCACTCCGAGCAATCGAGTGTTTCCGGTGTTAGACAGGTAAGTGGCACAATCGGTCACGGCTTCTCCGGAGACACTGGTCAGGCGGACCTTGGGACCCAGGCCGGCATCTTTAAGCAACAGTGCCATTCGAGAGCGCGCCGGTACAACCCGGTTCTCCAGCTTGTCTTGTGGATAATTGTTCAGAAAGTAATTCAAGAAATAGGCGCGGCCCTGGCCGAACCGGTGACTGAGTAGTGCGGGTTGGCTCCCTATTTTTGCCAGGCTGTGGGCCGAGGTCACCCTCATTTGTAGTTCACCCTCAGCAGTCAGAACGGCTTCCCGCGTGCCTCTTGGCACCTCTACTCCAAATACATCCAGCAGGACCCGGCTGTTTCGGAAGGTGCAATGTTCATCCATCACTCCCGGAAGGGCATCGGCAATTACCGTACCGCCCTGCTGAACAAACTGGCGAATGGCATCGACCTCTTTGTCGCTTAAAGCAACGCTCATGGGCAGGATGAAGGTTTTATATCCTTTGGAGAGCAGGCCTCCCTGTTCAACGTCGCTGTAGGCAATGAAATCGAATTGCAGCCCCGAATCTTTGAGAATCTTGACCCAGCCGTCACGGTTATCGTTAAACCGGTCGAATGTTTGGCTGGTGTGGTAACTCACCTCTTCCTTGATTTTTCCGTCCACCACCCACGTGCCGTGGATGCTCGGATAGGAGTAATGGATGGCAATTCCGTGGTTGTCCGGGGTGGCCAGTCCCACCAGTTTGCCGATGCCCTGACCGCGGATCTCCCGAAATCCTTCTTCCATGTCTTTGCCACTCTGACTCATGGTCAAATCAGGGTCCAGGGTAGAGTATTGCCAGAAGATGTAAGCTCCGCCGTTGGCCCCTTTGAATAGGGTGTCGTAGAGGTTGTAAAACACATCCTTGCCCAAGACCCCGTAGCCCGACCCGCCGGAAATTTTCAGATCGGGGTTGAAGCAGCGATGGAAGTCCAATTGGTTCCCATCGTCATAGGCGTTCAGGTGCCTGGTGTAGCGGTTGATCCGGCTGTAATCGCAACCATTGTGAGACCCGGAAATTTGGGTGCCGGAATTGAGCAGGATGCCCTCGGGATCCAGTTGGCGCAGTTCGCCGAGCACATAGGCAAAGGTATCTGCGTAGGTCTTCTCCATGTAGGTGCGGTGGTCAGCCCAGGACGCGTAGTTCCCGCGCTTCTGAGCTTCCGGGGCATCGTCCGGGATCACGGAATCCCACTCCTGGAATCCGGTGCCCCATTGCCGGTTCAGACGGTCGAGA
>JBGPHY010000432.1:0-5396 GCA_041484625.1 Terriglobia bacterium
GAGATCCGTTGGAACGAGCTGACCGGCCTGCTGGCCGGATCCACTGAACCTTGCCGACAGCTCAAAGCCCCAACGGGATCTCCCCGGGTGACCGATCACAGCGCGCAGGGGATAGGTCATTCCGGGTTCATAGACTTTGGGTACTCCGACGATCTGAAAAGTGCCACCGAGAGTATTTCCCTCGTTTAAGGCAAAGCTATTGTGGTAGCTTCGGCAATTCTTTTCCTTGAAGCCTCCGGTGAGGCGGGGATCCGGGCCTGAAGAGTAACCGAGTAGAAAAACAGATCCGCAGAGAGCTATTAAGGGGAATAACACGGCCAAGGAAATTGAAATACGCCTGGATTTCATAACTTCTGTTCCTTTCTTTTTTTTACCCATTTTATCGTGTCAATAAAGAGGTGTTCTAGACTAAATCCCGCGCGGAGGAGCGGGTCAGGATTTTCGCCGGACCTGGGTCAAAATTTGAAATCTCAATAGTGACACCGGTTCCCCCATTGAGAGCGTATGAACCGGCGTCATCATGATATCATAGGGAAAACGGAGAGAAGTTCTGGTCTTTGGCCCCTCAACGGTCAAAAGCAAGAACCAAAAGGCGGAACCACGGTTGTCAACGGTGTCTTTGGGATATAGAAGCCAGCAGAGCAGCGAACAGGAATTGGGCGGAGTTTGTATCCAATGCGATAGAGCGACTTGGAAAAATCACAATATTTGATGTGGAGGGTCGCACAGCTCATTAACCGGGGTACCAGACTTTTCGGGGGTCATTGGGTTCCCGGTGGTAATCCCATGCATCGTCAATCAGGCGCTTCAAGTCGTAACAGGGTCTCCAGCCTAGGAGGAACTTGGCTTTGTTGTTGTCAAGCCAGGTGGACCAGAAGTTTGTTGGAATGTCCACGGAAGGAAGCCCGCGTGTCTCCCTGAGTTGCTCCGCCACCTGGCGATAGTCGACCGGTTCATCCATGCATATATTGAAGGTCTGCTGCCGGGCTTTGGGATGGTCGAGAGTCAGCAGGATGGCTTCCACTAGATCATCTACGTGCACGAAGTTACGCTTCACCGGCTCTCCATTCGGATCAAGCATCACCGGGACTGTCCCTTTTCTGAGGTACTGATCGGTCCGCTCCTCTCCTACCAGGTCCCGCCAGCGCGGCCCTCCAAACTCATCCTCGCCAAACGAAAGTGAATACCTGAAGTCATCCTTTTCCATGATCCAGGGGGCCCGGAGGCAACAGCCGTTGAGGTTGTATTGGAGGTAATACTGTTCCAGGATCACCTCCTCAAGGACCTTGGAAAGGGCATAACAGCCGGGATAAGCTGAGTGTTTCTGGCTCTCAGTGACCGGGACCGGGTGAGGATAAAAGAAATGACCCAGGGCGGCATCGCCCCCGACCAGCAGGATCTGTTGAAAGGTGAGACTGGCGCGGCATTCCTCCAACAGCCAAAACAATCCCTTCACCGTCACGTCGATCACATCCTGCGAGGTCTCCTTGCAGGTGGCCAGGTGCAACACATGGGTGACGCCACGCATGGCTTCCCGAACCACGGATTGTTCCGCAATACTTCCCCGAACCACCTCCAGGCGGGCTCGAGGCTCAAGCACCCGGTTGTAGCACAAGGCACGGACCCAAACATCCTGATGCCTGTTCGACTCCAGGAATTTCTGAATGAAATGCCTCCCCACCTTGCCGGTGGCGCCGGTGACTAGAATGCGTCTTTCAGTTAATTCGAAAGGCATGAGTGTCAGTACCAGTTCCGTAGGCGAACTTCAATGGTCGGGTCGGACTTCAAAGCGTCGATAAACCCTTTCAGGTCTGATTTCCCGTAATGGTAAGGATAAACAATCTTAGGATGGAAGGCCCGGATGCATCCGACAGCCTCTTCCGGGGGCATGGTGTAGGGGAGGTTCATGCACACAAAGGCCACATCGATACTCTGGAGCGCTTTCATTTCCGGAATGCACTCGGTATCACCGGAAATGTAGAGCCGCTTGCTACCCAGGGTCAGGACGTAGCCGTTGCCACGGCCCTTGTCGTGGTAAACCTTTCCTGCCGACGGGCCCCGCTGCATGTTATACATCGGGACGGCCTCTATCTGGATTCCCTCAAAGGTCTGCTTTTCTCCGTTGGAGATTGCCGTAGCATCTGCCAGCGAACCGAGGGCTGCTGAGGGGGCCAAGATCCGGGTACCTGGCTTGCTGAGTTCCATGATTCTACCCAAGTCCAGGTGGTCCGGGTGAATGTCGGTAATCAGTATAAGATCGGCCTTGGGCAATCCAGCATAGTTCCCCTCGCTCCATGGATCCACGTGGATGACCTTGCCTTTGAATTCCAGCATCAGGCTGGCATGCTTGATGGGCGTGATACGCAGAATACCGTCTGCAGTGTCAAGGGTGTCTGCAGAAGATGGCCAGATGGGCTGGGGAGTGATAAAAAGGAAGCAGGGAAGCCACAGCAACGCTCTTCTCATACAATTATACCTAGCTACCGGACGGCGATTTTTGGATGAATCGTTCTACTTCGCGCTCATCGGCAAAGGCCGTGTTCAGTACACTATGTCCTGAAACCCGGGGGATGGCTGCGAGGGCTCCTAGTGCTGAAAATCCCAACCGTTTGAGGAATTCCCGGCGGTTTTGATACACGGACTCCGGGGTCGCCAGCCTTTCGGGGAGTTCCCAGCCGCGTGGAATTCGAATATGAGCCATGGTAGATCTCCATGAAAGCTTCTTCATGAAAGCTTCTTAAGGATGCGTTCACTACAGGAATACGCCTGCTCTCCATCGCAACGGTGCGGTCTTTCTGGAATTGTAACACTTGACTCAAAAGCAGTGCAAAGAGGCATGGATTTAGCTATGATACCCCTCAACATGCTGATCATCCAGACTATCGGACTTACCGGTTGGGATCAATTGCCGGCATAACTCCCCATTCGCATTCATGGAAGCTCTAAGGAACGAAGATATCCTGATTGCATTGCTGGTGAAACTGGGTGTCATTGCCTCCCTGGCTGCATTACTGGCCCGTTCACAAAGATTCAAGAAAACCCTTTTTGCTGAGCCGCGAAACTTTACCGAAAAACTGCACCTGGTCCTGTTCTGGGGAGGGCCGATTACTCTCGGAGTGGCCATGCGCTATTTCATGAGTTATGAATCGACCGACTTCACCCTGGAAGGGACATTCATTGCGGGTCTGCTTGGAGGCACCGTGGTGGGAGCCATTGTCGGCGGCATGACGGGGGCCACGGCGGTTTTGTTGCACAAAGAGTGGCTGGCGCTGCCCTTGGCGCCAATCTTCGGGTTGGCCAGCGGGTTATTGCGCAACCTCTGTCTGAGGAAGGAAGAGATCTGGAGTTTTTCCCCCTTTGTGGGGATTAACCTATTCCTGTCACTACGCTCCTGGAACTCTCTGACCAAGGCTGGTTGGCAACTGGCCTTTTTCTTCATGGTCCTCCTCTTCGATATCATGCGATACACCATCGGAGAGAGTTCTCCTCCTGGCTGGTTGTTTTACTTTCGGTCTAACCACCCAGCCGTTCTTCTTGCCATCTTCACCACCACTCTGGGGTGCATTGGAATCCCCATCAAGATCTGGAACAACACCCGGATGGAAATGAAGCTGGCGGAACAGGAGGTGCTCGTGGTCAAAGCGAGACTTGATGCTTTGGCAAACCAGATCAATCCGCATTTCCTGTTTAACACCCTGAACTCCATTGCCTCTCTCATCCGCACCAACCCTGTCAAAGCGAGGACCCTGGTCGTCAAGTTGTCTCACATCCTCAGGAAACTGCTGCAGAGTCATGAAAACTTCGTGACCCTGCGTGAGGAATTGGAGTTCATTGACAATTACTTGGACATTGAGGTGATTCGTTTTGGCAAGGACAAGCTGAGGATTGAAAAGGAAATTGACCCGGAAAGCCTGGATTTCATGATTCCCAGCATGATCCTCCAACCCATCATTGAGAATTCCATCAAACATGGAATTTCTTCCAAGATCGAGGGAGGGAGTATTCGTATTCGATCGATGCGGAACCGGGATCGGATCTGCCTGGAGGTTGAGGACGACGGGCAAGGGGTCTCCGACGATAAGTTGCCCAGCATTTACAGCTCAGGCATCGGTATCAGCAACATCCTGGAGCGACTGAAGGTGGCTTACCATTCGGATTATGTCTTTACCATTAACAGTTTGCCCGGACAGGGAACATCCACTCATATTGAGGTTCCCTCAATAGAGGGAAGGAGTGAGAATCCAGTAGTAAAGACCAGGGCGGAGGCCTAGAACTACTGGAGGGATGGATATGCCTGGCAGGTATGTTTCACGAAAACCGATCAGTGAATCTGGTAGATCCTATCTGTTCTTCCGGTTATTCAGTCAAATAATGATATGACGAGGAGTCATTAAGGAATGCCGATTTCCTGTGTGATAGTCGACGATGAAGAACTCGCACTCGAAGAATTGAATTACCTGCTCGAATCCATCCCGGAAATCCAGGTCATTGGGCAGGGCAGAAATGGCCTGGATGCAATCCGGCTGGTCCAGGAAATGGAACCGGACCTTTTATTCCTCGACATCGAGATGCCAGGGTTAAATGGTTTCCGTGTAGTGGAAGAACTGGCGAAGAAGGATGAGTTGCCCCAGATAGTCTTTGTGACCGCCTACGACCAATATGCCGTTCAAGCTTTCGAAGTCAATGCGGTGGATTACTTGCTGAAGTCCGTCGAGAAGGGTCGTCTGGAGAAAGCAGTCCAACGAGCAAAAAAGCAACTCGAGAGTGAAGTGACTTTCAACCAGAAAATCAAAAACCTTCTGAGTATGATCGCCACGTCGACTCACAAGCGGTCCAAACTGCTAGTGAAAGACAAGAACCGCAATATACTGGTGGATTCAGAAGAGGTTATCTTTGCTAATGTTTCTGATGGGATTATCTCGGTGACGACCAAAGACCTGATGGGTGAAACCAATTACCGGACGCTGGAAGACCTGCAGGCCGACTTGGATCCCGAGCAGTTCTGGAGGGTGAATCGATCTTACCTGGTCAATATCAACAAGATTACTGAGGTGGTTCCCTGGTTCAACCGGACTCTTCAACTCAAGATGGGTGATAAGAAGCAGACCGAAATCCCAGTGAGCCGCTCTCACTCCAAAAGGCTCAAAGATTATCTGAAGCTATGATCTCTAATGCTTTGAAAAATAACACTTTGTGCTGACTTTGTGAGATCTTACGGCTTTGCCGGAAGCGACAATTTTTTCTTGAATTGACCCCACGGTTGTGCTACGGTCTAATCACAGTGTGCGCCCCGAAATCCATCCGCAAGACTAAATTTCTCTCGACAAAGGAGGGCAGTTCATGGAATTAGTCGCTCGTGACACATTAGATATCAAGTAGCAATTGTTGTAATCTAA
>JBGPHY010000433.1:0-5394 GCA_041484625.1 Terriglobia bacterium
GAAAATGGGAAAAGTGTCTTTCGGCAGTTCCAGCTCAAAGCGGAGGAGGAAGGCCGATATATAAGCAACCAAGGCGACGATGAGTTGGAAGCCCAGGACAAGCCAGATCCGGTACCTCATTAAAGTGGGCTCTACTTTTCCGTTCTTGCTCTTGTGATTTCTATCCAGAACCGACCCGTTGATCCCTACCAAGGTAACCCCCTATTCAAGTGAGGAACCCTACTTATGTTTCACCCTTTTAAACCTTCGACGAGGTCCGAGAACCGAGAATTGAAACTCGTGTTTTTCTTGTTTCTCAACAGTGAAGTTTCAGCAAGTAAGCGACCAACTCTCAGGCTCAATCGACAAGATTTTTGACCAGCCTTATCAAGAAGTTAGCTCCCTAAAGGCAGAACCTGATCAAAGTGCTGAGTGTAAATGAGTGTAAAAGAGGAACTTTAGTAGCACTTTAGTAGCACTTTGGATAATTACTTTACCATTTGTCTGTAAATGTTCCAAAAGCACTCCTAGAGAACAAATCTGTGACCGCTCCATCAAGGTGCATCCCTCGGTCCAGCACTGACAACCGTCTCATTCCGGTTCTCTAACCTTCTTTTACTTTCCTAATGTGACCTTCCTTCAACACATTAGCAGTGAGCAGAGTGGCAGACAGACAATTTCCCGCCGCCAGTGGAAGACGGTTTGCAGATCGCAAGAACGACTGATTCTTTGAAGGTGCGGGAACTCAGACACTTATGGTCAAGAAACTCTCAAATCGATGTTGCTGTCTTCCATGGACTAAATTGGCGAGTTGGCTGCTGCTGATGGTTCCCACTGTTGGGGCCTTGCAGGCCGGTACTCTCTCAGTGTCTTGGGATCCGGTTCCAGATAGTCGCGTCTCGGGATATAAAATCAAATATGGAACGGTCTCTGGAAACTACACGCAAAGTCTCAGTGTAGGGAAAGTCACCAATGCCACGCTTGCCGGGCTGACCAATGGAACTACCTATTACCTGGTGGTGGCTGCTCTTGATTCCAGCCAGGTCGAAGGGATTCCGTCCTCAGAAGTCTCAGGAATTGTCCTCAATGCGTCAGGGGTTTCTGCTTCTATAATAACCCAAAGTTCCGCGGTAATCAATTGGCAGACGAACAAACCGAGCAACAGTCAGGTGGACTATGGGACGACAACAGCCTACGGCAGCTCGACAACGCTCAACACGGCCATGGTGACAGCGCACAGTGCCGCACTGTCGGGGCTGACGGCCTCGACTACTTATCATTATCGAGTGAAGTCGAAGGATGCGGCCGGCAACCTGGCGACTTCGGGAGACTTCACGTTTGCCACTACGGCCGCAGCGGACACGACACCGCCGACGATCTCAGGGGTGACGAGCTCGGGAGTCAGCTCCAATGCAGCCACCATCAGTTGGACCACTAACGAAGCCAGTAACACGCAGTTGGACTATGGGACGACAACAACTTATGGCAGCTCGACAACGCTCAACACGGCCATGGTGACAGCGCACAGTGCCGCACTGTCGGGGCTGACAGCCTCGACTACTTATCACTATCGAGTGAAGTCGAAGGATGCGGCCGGCAACCTGGCGACTTCGGGGGACTTAACCTTCGCGACGACGGCTACCCCCGATACCACACCGCCGACAACCGTAAGAAACTTCATTAGTGCAGCCAGTGATCGAAAAGTCACCCTGAGCTGGACGACGCCATCAGACACCGACTATAAGGGAGTCCTGATCCGATATCGAACGGATGGAGCATTCCCGGTTGACCGCAATGATGGGATCCTGCTGGTCGACCAGATTGGCAGTCCATCCACACCTCAGAATTTCCTGCACAGCGGGTTAACCAATGGCACCGCGTATTACTACTCGGCCTTTAGTTATGACGCTGCTCAGAACTACTCAACCACGGCTCATACACAAGCCACGCCCTTTGGGCTAACAATCACGTCAATCTCTCCCACCAAAGGGCCTGCCGGGACAACGGTGGTCATCACGGGAACAGGTTTTGGGCTCTCACAAGGCTCAAGTGCAGTAACTTTCGGTGGAATCACTGCCACGGTGACTGCATGGAGTGATACTTCAATCTCGGTTACAGTTCCCCTTAAGACACAGAATGGAGCCGTTGTGGTAACGGTCAATGGTGTCCAGAGCAACAGTGTAAGTTTTCAGGTGAGCAACAAACTTCCACCACCGGGCAGGATCCGCTTCAAAGGATAGCCAGCCCCCCAGGTCATCTTCCATATTGAAAGGCAATTGTCTGCTGCAGACAACTGCGCATTCCCACCTCGAGCTGGAGAATGCAGATCGCATCGTGCTTTGCATGACTAAGGCCAAGAGGGCAGGTCTGTCCGCTGTGATACCTGCGGACCGAACATTGGAGACTTGGCGCAACCCCAGCAGTAATTCCTCAAAATCGTTACAGCCTGCCGGTTTCAGTGTTCGATTGGAACCCCTTCAAAGTAACCTCCTGTCCGCAGCGGACTGTAAACCCGAGAGACCGCCAGAATCGGCTTAGCATCGAGAGATTCAATCTCAAGCGGCCCATACGAGCCATCCAATCCGAGCCGCCCCAGAATGTCGTTGTCCGAAATCATTCCGTAGCCCGGAATCGTCAGCCGAGTTGAACCTGTTGCGTTGCCTGCCAAGTCCCAGGCTGTTACCTGCACCGTATTCTCTGTCGAGTCCTGATTGACAACGGTCAGCGTCGACTTGAATTTCGCCGTACTAACGCTGGAAGGAATCAGGAGATTGGCTGCCGTGTTCGCCTTTGCTACCGCCAGACTCAAATCCTGAGACAAATTATCGATTTGGGACGTCCAGCCAATGATAGGCAGATTCGATTTGAGCCGCAGATAACCCTCACCGCTCCAACCCAACTCCCGGTTCACTCGGTTGACCTGCGTAAAGCCATGGGGCGGCACAGTATAGGATCGAGTGTCCAGCACTCGACCATTGACGTCCACCAGATTAACCGTTACATTCGCCGCTTGCTCCCCAGGGTTAGTGATTCCAAGGTTGGTCCGGAAATCCATGCTTTCCAGCGTGTAAGGTAGGATTGGTGCCTGAGACGCCTGAGTGGGATCCACCCCTTCGAAGTAACCACTGGTCCCCTGTTGAGTGAATACCCGGGCCATGGCTGTGATCTTGATTCCTCCGGTCGCCACTACTTCAATCGGCCCATACACTCGGCTCAGTCCCAATCCTCGATGGAAGTCTTCGTAGTACAGATAACCGTTGGGCTTGATCTCCACTCCGCTCAGAGCCGCAAGCAATTTCCCCGCAGCGTCCCAGCTGCGAATCTCCACTCTGCCGGCAATCGGACTGTTGTTGATCACTATCAGACTCGTGCGGTAGGGATCCATCGACGAGGAAGAGGGAACCACTATTCGCTCGGCCCCTACTGATTCGCTCCGACCCTGCTCAAAACTGGAATCCTCCGTCTGGTTGTCAATCTGCGATGCCCACGCCTCCACCGGATAACTCGACTCAACAATCAGGTATCCTTCGCGGCCCGTCATCTGGTCACCCGCGACCCCCTCCAAAATGCGAGCGACGTTGTTCAACTGGGTCATCCCGCGCGCGGGAATGCGCACATTCCTCCGGGATTCCATCTCCCCATTCGGGTTCACCAACAGTAGATCCACCGCGGCTTCTGTGTTTCCAAGGTTATTAATGCCCAGGTTGGTCCGGAACTGCCTGGTATCGACGATAAAAGGTATCCTTATCCTGGACTTCCCGGCCGCCGCAGACTGCGTTGGCTGTAAATCCACGTATTTGAATGGCTCCTTGGCTTTGCTCTCAAAGACACCCTTCAAGCTGAGAACCACGTCCGCCTTGCCGGGAGCGTGGGCTGGTGTCGTCGCGTCAATCTCCGTCTGGCTGATGAAGGTCAAATTGGTTGCCGGCTTCCCATCGATCAAAATCTGAAACTGTCCTTCCAAGTCCGTTGCCTGGACTCCCCAACGCCCCGTCTGTTGGGCGATCGTCGCATGGCTGCTCACCATCGACGGTTTGAAATTCTGTCCAATGACCCGGATCCGCGTGTTTCCCAGGGTCGAATCATCCACAGGGAGAACTCTGTCCACTTCAAATTGTGCACGGTCGTTTACCTCGATCAAAAAGGGCAACGAATTGGAGAACGCCAGGCCGTTGGGCGATACCTTTACCTGGATTGTTCCGGGATTCGTGACGTCGAAGGCAGAAATCGAAGCCATCAAGTGCGTGCTGTCGATGTATCGTGTCACGCGAGAGGAACCACCCCAGTAGACCATGGTACCACGGGTGAAGTTCTCCCCATAGACATCCAACTGGAAAGGATCTTCGGCCTCCAGCTTTCGGTCCGGAATCAACTGGCGAACGCTTGGCGCCACTACGGTGTATGAAAAGCTTTTGGACAAAACCGCACTTCCACCGTCGGGATTCATTACCGTCACGTCGTATGTGCCTGGAATGCTGTCTGCAATGGTGGCCACAATGATCTGGTTCGGATCCACGGAATTGACTGGAACTGACACTCCCCCGAGTAAGACACGAGCCCCGGTTTGAAATCCGCTGCCCGTAATCACTACCACGCTTGTTTGTGCCGCCGGCACCGATTTCGGCGATATGCTAGTAATCGAGGGGCCTGAACTGCCAGCGTTGATAGTTAACGCCATGGAGTCGGAAGTGCCGCCACCGGGCCCGGGGTTAAAAACAGTCACACGGGCCGTTCCCACAGTGCCGAGATCACTGGCAAGAGGATAATAGTCCAGAACAGTGCCATCGCTGGAACCCGCTTGAGTATCTCGATCCGTGCCGTTCCATCTCACCCTGGCGCCAGGGGCGAAGTTTGAACCAATAACAAGCCAGGGTCCTGGAACATCGACAGCGGTGGCGGAGTTTGGTCGCAACTCGGTGATCATTGGCTTAGGATTAGAACCATTGATAGTAAAGGTCAGAGCGTTGGCGGAGACACCTCCTCCCGGGGAAGGATTGACAACTGTTACGGAGGCAGTGCCAGCCGTGGCGATCTTGTCAGCAGAGACTACGGCTGAAATCACGTCATAGCCACTAGGCCCATTAGTATAAGAGGTTGTGGGCAAGTCTGTACCGTTCCATCTGATCTTGGCAGATTTCACAAAGTTGCTGCCTATAACATGCACGAGCAAATTGGTCCCCCCGACTGTGGTTGAACGGGGGACGAGATCCGAAATCGTTGGAGTAGGGTTGACACTGTTGATCTTGAATGCCGCCGAGTTTGAATCACCTCCACCCGGACCCGGATTAGACACTGTCACGGTGACTGCCCCTGGACTGGCGATATCGCTTGCCGGGATGTACCCCATCAAGTACTCCGAATCCTTGAAATCCGTTTTCCTATCGGAACCGTTCCACTTGATCGTAGAACCGGGGA
>JBGPHY010000434.1:0-5392 GCA_041484625.1 Terriglobia bacterium
TGCCCAACGTGGATACCGACCAAATCATTCCCAAGCAGTTTCTCAAACGGATTGAGCGGACCGGCTTCGGCCAGTTCCTTTTCTGTGATTGGCGTTTTCTGGAGGGAGGGGAATTGAATCCGGCATTCGAGTTGAACCAGGACCGTTACCGAGGTGCTACCATCTTGGCGTCTCGGACCAATTTCGGCTGCGGATCTTCCCGGGAGCACGCGCCTTGGGCCCTTTTAGACTGCGGCTTCCGCTGCATCATTGCCCCGTCCTTTGCCGACATCTTCTACAGTAACTGCTTCAAGAATAGTATGCTGCCCATTCGCCTTCCAGAAGAACAGGTCGAGGAGATCTTTCAGAGGGTTCGAAAAACGCCTGGCTACCAGCTAACGATTGACCTGGGGCAGAAGAGAATCACTTCAGAGGATGGGCTCGATTATGTCTTTGAAGTAGATGAGTTTCGCCGCTACTGCCTGTTGAACGGCTTGGATGACATCGGGCTGACGCTCCAGCGAGAAGACAAGATCGGCGCCTATGAAGCAAGACACCGCTCCGATCCATGAAGTTCGTGAACGTTATCCATGCGCCAATCTGGCGCGCCACTGAGGAGGAAATTGGCAGAAGTAGCCACGGTGAGCGCATTGGCGACGGTGGTCGCCGCGAGCCGTGGGTTTTTCTACAGCCCGCGCTTCCCACAAACAACGCGGTAAGCGCGGCGAGCGAAGACTGGATTTTCGTAGGAGAACCACCAGGGTCTTGAGGGTGACCTCCTAATCCAAGCTTCCTGCTGCCAGTGCCTGCGTGGCGCGATACTTGGCCACGTAACCCGCGAATCCGCCCAACGCTTCCCATCTTGCGAAGAATTCCTCTGCTCCCTGGCGACCGCGCTCATAAAGAGCATCGCTGTCCCGGAGAGAGAGGTCGAAATCTGTTGTTTTCACCTTCTCGGTCTTAATACGAACCGTTCGGACCTCGGTAGCTGTTCCCATGTGGCGTTGGTCGTGGGCTTCCATCATGGTGGTGAACAGTGCTCCAATCAGGGAAAGAGGGCCGTGAATGCGATTGGGTCGATCATCGCTCGGCGCCACGAGCTTGAATCCGAAAGTCGGCCAGCGGGGCGCACGGTCGGGCGGGGCGTCAAACAGGTCGACTGGGAAATTACTGAGGATACCGCCGTCCACGATGTAACTGGTCCGCTGCTCCGCAGAAAAGGTGAGTTTCCTCCCTGTACTGGCTTCTTGACTGGTTTCTTTCTCGGTGCGTGAAAAGTAAGCATCCAGGCAGGTGAGCTGGACTGGTTCGAAGAAGAAGGGAATGCTCATCGACATGCGAACGGCACGCGCAATGTCCACTCTGTCAGGATCGCCGCCGAACTCCTCATAGCCGGCGATGTCTTGCGGAAGGACCAGCATCCGGCGGAGACTGATGTCGGAAGCGATCACCCGCAAGCGATAGCGATAAGGGCTGTCTTTGGGGTCATTGACGTGTTCGGGGTTAACCAGGTCGGCAAAAGTTCGTTTCTTCTTGTTCTCCAGCAACCCGCGCAGCCAATCTTCAAAAAACCTCCCCTCGTAAATCCCTTTCTCCAATCCCAGGCTGAGGGCCGGCCCCAGTCCAGGAATACGATCCAGCAGGCTTTTATCTTTGAACCGTTCATAGCCTCTTTGGCCGTCTTCGCCCTCCTCCTGCATCAGGCTATCCAACTCGGCCTTGACCTCGCGGGCCGAATAGCCTGCTGCCACCAGGGCGGCGGTGATGGCTCCCGCCGAGGTTCCTGCCACGCATTTCCACTGGTAACCTCTTTCTTCAAATCGGGACAAAGCTCCAACCATGCCAACCCCTTTGACGCCGCCGCCTTCGAACACTGCATCCGCAACTAGCGATGATAACGAGAGATTGGGAATATCGGATTCGGGCATCGAGACCTCCTGCGTCAAGAATGACGGATCTGTGAATTCACCAACGGAGCCAGCGACGAAACATGAGGGTGCCCTGGCAACCTCCAGGTTTCCAGAAACCATGGCCTTGGGTGTCTTCGTAGCAGAGAGTATACGGGGAGACCGAAGCTGGATCAATCGAATTCCTTGAATTCGCACTGACTTTGGCCGTATATTGAAAGCTATGCAGGCCATGATCCTGGAAGCGCCGCATCGACCTTTGAGGGTCGTAGAAATGGCCCGACCTCAACCCGGGCCTACACAGCTAGGGGTTCGGGTGCATGCTTGTGCTGTCTGTCGGACGGATCTGCATGTCGTGGACGGAGAGTTGACGGCACCGAAACTGCCACTGATTCCAGGTCACCAGATTGTCGGAACAGTGGAAGAAGCAGGATCCCAAACCACTCGCTTTCCTCCGGGCTCGAGAGTTGGCATCCCCTGGCTTGGTTGGACGTGTGGCGAATGCCGATATTGCCGGTCAGGACGCGAGAATCTCTGCGTGGAGGCTCGCTTTACCGGATACCAAATTGACGGGGGCTACGCGGAATATACAATTGCTGAAGAGCGCTTCTGCTTTCCCATCCCGGAAGGCTATCCTGACTTACAGGCGGCTCCCCTGCTTTGTGCCGGGTTGATTGGGTTTCGATCCTACCGGATGATTGGAGACGCGGAGCGGGTCGGTTTCTACGGCTTCGGGGCCGCAGCCCACATTTTAGTGCAGGTAGCTTGCCACGAAGGCCGCCAGGTCTATGCTTTCACCCGGCCCGGCGACGCCTCAGGCCAGAAGTTTGCACTTCACCTCGGAGCCGTCTGGGCCGGCGATCCCTCCCAAGCGGCTCCAGAGTGGCTGGATGCGGCCATCATTTTCGCCCCTGCCGGAGAGCTGCTCCCGGCGGCTCTCAGAGCTGTGGTGCGGGGTGGCACAGTAGTCTGCGCTGGCATCCACATGAGCGACATTCCGTCTTTCCCTTACGAAATCCTCTGGGGAGAAAGGCAGATCCGCTCGGTGGCCAACCTCACACGCAGGGACGGGGAGGAGTTCCTGAAACTGGCCCCAACCATCCCGATTCACACCACCGTCGAATCCTTCCCTTTGACGGCAGCCAACGAGGCCCTGGCGGCACTCCGCTCCGGTGCCGTTCACGGCTCAGCTGTTCTCGCCATTTGCACCTGAGACTTGCTATGAAGATTCAGTCTTTGGTAGCCACGCTGACTGCGTTGTTTGCAGGAAGCGTGGGCATGTGTAACTTTTTGAAATGCCCACGATTGATTCAAGAAGCGAATCAATCGTGGCTACCACTACCACTGCCACTTTCATCGGCGGTGGCGTGCCGGATTGGCGCATGGACAGTTCTTATGTAAATGGGCTCAGTTTGGAGTTCCGGCTTTAGCCGGCGCCGCCTGAAGGCGGAACTCCGAACTTGATTTTCATCCGCGGTGGGTCGTCACGGTCTCTTCCCGTAGTTCCGCACGAATTCCACACACTGGGCCAATTCCGGAAGGGAATTGCGCCAGTGGTACTCATACTCCATGGAGATATTGCCATCGAATTTCTGACGGCGCAGTTCGTCGAGGATGCCCTTAATGTTGGAGACCCCGCGGCCGTAAGGGACATCGTGAGCCTTGGGGCCAAACTCATTCAGATCTTTCATGTGGGAACTGATAATCCGGCCTTCCAGGATCTTCAGGGCATCCACGGGTTTGATCCCGGAACGCACCCAGTGGCCCGTATCAGCCGCAGACCCGATGCGGGGATCGCGGTCTTTCACCAGCGACAGCACGTAATTCGGGTCCCAGTATTGGTATTTCGGGTTTTCGGGGCGTTTCGGATGGTTGTGGATCGCCATTCTTATATTGTATTCCTTGACTAACCTCTCGATCAGGTCCATCGACCCCTCGGCGGGTTCGCTGGTGATGGCCGGAATCGCCATGGCCTTGGCAAATTCAAATACCTTACGGTTTTCAGTCTCGTTGTTTCCCAGATCCACCACTCCGTAATTCACTATGCGAACGCCGCTTTCTTGCAGTTTGCTTCTCACCTTGGACAGAACCTCCGGAGAAGATTTGTGATCGAACGGCGTTTTGTCATCGGGACTCAGGACCTGCCCCGGATAGGCTTCGATGACATGACAGCCCAGCTGTTTAGCCTTGTCAATGGCCTCAAAGAAGCTGAAGAGCCGAAAGCTGTAAGCCTGAGGTCCGAGCAGAAATCCGTTAATCAATTCGTCTAGGCTTCCCGCAGCCGGCATGGTCATCCGTCCTGAAAGTACGCCCACTATCAGGATGAACAACGCAAGAGCCCCCGCCTGTAAATGTCTCGATTTGTTCATTTCTAGCCTTCCTTTCTAAGAGATGACCCCCCCCTGTGGCTGAAATACAAAGAGGGCTGAAAGCAAGTTTTCAGCCCTCTTTGAGTTCCCAAGAGTCGGTTTGGATTGCGAACAGTTGAGTCAAAGGGTGGTGCCCAGGGACGGAGTTGAACCGCCGACGCCAGCCTTTTCAGGGCTGCGCTCTACCGCCTGAGCTACCTGGGCATCGCACCGAATCTGAAGAGGAATTTCTCTTCATGCGACCTCGGAAGTATAGGGAAACTGATCCGGCATTTCAAGCCTAAATTGGCTGATTGTTGAAGCCTGAGATATGATGGAAACGAACACCGGCGGCGGAGAATTCTGTGCAACATGGCATAGTTGAGCAGTATCCTGGAGGCAAAAATCTGGTCCGGACCTTCGTTTGCATTGAAATTCCTCGGTCCATCCAAAACCGCATAGATGAACTGCGGAAGACATTTCAGACAATTGGAGCTGACGTCAGTTGGGTGAGAGCGTCGAACATCCATCTGACACTGAAGTTTCTGGGGGATGTGCCGCACTCGCGAATTGAGGCAATTCGTTCTGGAGTCTCGAGGGCCTGCCACGATGTCGAGCCATTTGAGCTCACGGTCAGCGGGATAGGCGGTTTCCCTTCGTTGCGGAATGCAAGGGTCCTTTGGATTGGGTTGCCACAATTGCCGGATAGCTTGAGGCAGATGCAGAAGAACATTGAAGACCATCTAAGGCAAGAAGGATTTCCCGGCGACCCCAGGCCGTTTTCCTCCCACCTGACGGTCGCGAGGGTACGCTCACCCAGGAACCTGCTGCCGTTAACCGAGGCATTCTCCCGACAGGGATTTGTACCGGAGACTTTTCAAGCTCGCCAGGTGATTATCATGCAAAGCCAGTTGAATCCAGGCGGGTCGGTCTATACAGCTTTGGCTGTCATATCGTTATCAGGATTGAAGGCTGGGATACCACAAAGGGAGGGATAGTGGTCTGTATTGCGCCTTCAGCGCAGTTCTTTCAAACCGAGACGCGGCAGGTAAGTCATGTCTGTCACAAGCAATGTTTTCCAGACATTCCTACGATGCCAAATGTCCAGCTACATTCGCTCCGGCACAGAGATTCCCAGTAGCCTCAGTCCTGTTTCCA
>JBGPHY010000435.1:0-5386 GCA_041484625.1 Terriglobia bacterium
AGCCGGATGCGGGAAATCCGCACGTCCGGTTTGACGAGGGAGGAGGCACCCGAAGTGCACGGCATGCGACTCGTGAGACCCAGCCGGGGAAACCCTGAAACGGAGTATGTCGAAGCCTAACCACTACGAGTCCTCCTCTACTCTACGAATTTCCGACTCCCTGCCCGCGACGAATGATTAGGATCCTGCGAACGCAATTCATCTGGGTATCAAGAGTATCAGGTTGCTGGCGCCGATTGCGCCAGAGACACAGGAATCGGATGCCTGGGTTACTTCCTGAAGAAGCGCCACATCGACCGTACTGTTTGCAGATTACTACTTACCGATATCCGGAAGAGAAAAAGCCCAGAAGATTTTCTTGGCGAGTTGATTTGGGATTTCACTGTGACGAGGAACCGCTTCAATATGGCTGGTCTGCGGGTTACACCAGAGCGAATGCTCTTTCCCTATCTCTCTTAAGGAAACAACCGTGTTTCCGGAGATGTTTCAATTAAACACTCCGCTTCACTGAAGAACCACCATGTCATGGATGGCATCGGCTGGCACCCCACGCAGAGAGTCCTGGCGCCGGTCTTCAAGAATAAGAGAGTTGGTATGGTTGATCTGGTGATTTGGCACTGGATGCGCTTCTTGAATCAGGTCCTGGGGTATTGGATTTATCTGTTAGGCATTGCCACTTTTATCGCCTGCCAGTACCTGGGATTTTGTCTCTTTCGAAAGTTGATGAAACAGTGGGTCATCTTGTGAGGACTTCTGGCTTCAATCACAGCCCTGCTGGTCTGGATGACCGGCGTCGCAATCATCGAGATGGCTTCAGACAACCTGGGTAGTGTTTCCGCGAAGGTCGGATCGGCCTTCCGTGAACCCCTGCAAAACCTGGCGGATAAAGTGAAGCCGGCCGTAGTGACCATCCTGACTTACGATGACAAAGGGGAGCCTCTCGCCCAGGGAAGCGGGTTCTTCACCAGTCCGCTGGGACATGTCATCACTAACCGCCATGTCTTAAGAACGCTACCCGGGCCATAGTGGAAACTTTCGATGGTTCACACTTCGAGGTCCGTAGAATGCTGGCGGAAGACAAGAAGGCCGATCTGGTTCATGTGGCCGTGGATTCTTCCATGATGGATAGCCTTGGCATTCATTCCTTATTGAAAGTCTCTAAGACTTTGCCGGAAGTGGGAGACCGGGTCATTGTGGTCGGAAACCCGGAAGGGCAGGAGCGCACGGTGAGCGAAGGGATCGTCGACGTTGTGAGTGCGGCCTTTACCGGGTTTTCGGCAGCCCGTCGGGAAAGCGACGGCATCGCCGGAACAGGTTCTCGAACCGTTATCCATACGGGGTTCTGGGGATGCGGGGCTTTTGGAGGCAACCGAACGCTGATGACGATCCTCCAGGCTTTCGCCGGTGATCTGGCTGATGTGGATGTCGTGTTCTGGGCCTCTGGCCCTGCGGGTGTTCAGCTTGCCGAGGATGCCCGGAGCGTCTACGAGCGCATACGGGACACCACGTCAACGGTTTCAGAGATTCTGGACCACCTTGTCGGACAGAAGTTTCAGTGGGGGGTATCAGACGGGAATTGACGACTACTGTCGAACAACATGCACTCAGTCTGTGAACGATCAACCCAAACCGTACTTATCAGAACGAATCCCGGTTTGGAAAGAGAAACAGATATTCAATATCATCGCCGCAGGCGTTGGGGGAAAAAGAAGAATCTGGTAGGATGGGAATCCGTTGAAGGAAAGCCGCCCCGGTTGTAGTGAGCAACCGGGGTTTTTCATTTGGACAAGCCCATGAGAGAAGCTTGACCAACCGTGGTTTTATCATGCCATTGCCACTCATTGGTTGTCCAGTCTTCTTTGGATGCCAATGTGTTCTTCCCCCGAAGTTCCTTTGCGGCAAGAGGTTTGTGGCTGGCCCCTCTGCCGGATGGTTTTTCATATTTGCCGGTCCTGTGACCGGGGCCAACGCTACTGCAGCGATTCCTGCCAACAGCAAGCCCGCCAGCAACAGCGGCGCGAAGCCAAGCGCCGTCATCAACAAAGTCCGGAAGGCCGCCAGGACCATCGGGACCATCAACGAGCCTACCGCCAGCGTGTCCTTCTGAAAAAAAGCGTGAGTGATCAGGGTTCCGTTCCTCTGGCTGGCTGTGCCAGTATCGGGATGCCGCCCGCGGAGGCCCAACCGGCCGTCCCCCTCCGCTGGATTCGTCCCCTGTGGGACAAAATCCAAGCGGGCTGGGATCGGATCATCTGTCGGTTTTGCGGTCTGCGGGGAGTGTTTGTTAATCCCTTCTCCCTGAAAGGAGCTACCTGATGATCTCACCGGAACAAAAAGCTGAAATCCGACACCTCTTCCATGCCGAACACTGGAAAGTGGGCACCATCGCCGGCCAATTGGGTCTTCACCCGGAAACCGTGAAAAACGCCCTCGAGTCCCATCGTTTTGTCCGGGGACCTTCCACCCGGAATCACCTGACTGATCCTTACCTGGATTTCATCCGGGAAACCCTTCACCGCTATCCCCACTTGCGAGCCACCCGGCTCTACCAGATGCTGGTGGCTCGCGGCTATCCCGGCAGTGTCGTTCATCTGCGCCGGATCGTGGCCGGGTTACGCCCCACCCATCGGGAAGCTTTCCTGCGGCTGCATCCCTTTCCCGCCGAACAGGCTCAGGTGGATTGGGCCTCTTTCGGCGAAGTCCAGATCGGCCGGGCCCAGCGCCGTCTGTCCTGCTTTGTCTTGACCCTCTCCCACAGCCGGGCCCTCTGGGTGGAGTTTTTCTTCGACCAGACGCTGGAGAACTTCTGCCTGGGTCACGTCCATGCCTTCCAGTCCTGGAAGGGGGTCCCCAGGACCCTGCTGTGTGACAATTTGAAGTCCGTGGTCCTGGAACGCCGCGGGGATCAGATCCACTTTCAGCCCCGCCTGCTCGAACTGGCTGCCCACTACCACTTCACCTTCCGTCCCTGCCGCCCCGCCCGAGGCAACGAGAAAGGCCGCGTGGAAAGGGCCATTCAATATGTTCGCCAATCGTTCTTCGCCGCACGGCCTTTTACCACTTTGGAAGACTTCAACCGCCAAGCCCTGCTCTGGCGAGACCAGATTGCTCACCAGCGCCCCTGGCCCGGCGATGATTCCCGCCCTGTCCAGCAGGCCTTCACCGAGGAGCAATCCCGCCTGTTGCCGCTCCCCATTCACCCTTTCGATTGCGACCGGGTGGAATCAGTTCGCGCGGGTAAGACCCCTTATGTCCGCTTTGACCTGAATGACTACTCCATCCCCCCCGAAGCCCTAGGCCATCCCTTGACTGTAGTGGCTTCCCCAACCCGAGTGAGGATTCTCGAGGAAAACCGGGAAATCGCCAACCATCGCCGCTCTTTTGACCGTCACCGGCGCATCGAAGACCCGGCTCATCTGGAAGCTTTGCTCAACCAAAAACGCAAAGCCCTGGGCTCCACCGCCAGTGGAAGGTTAGCCTGTCTGGTTCCTGCCAGTCAGCCGTTCCTCGATGCCGCCTTTCAGAAGGGAGAATCCGCGGCACGTCTCTCTCGCCAGTTGCTCAGCCTGCTGGACGATTACGGGCCCCCACTGCTCCAGACCGCCCTCGAAGAAGCCTTGCGTCAGGGGACCCCACGGGCTTCTTCCGTGGCGCTCCTGCTGGAACAGCAACGCCGCCTGAAAAAACAGCGCCCGCCGCTGCCGCTCCATCTCACTCACCGTCCCGAACTGGCCGACCTGGCCGTCCCCACTTCTACTCCGGAGGTCTACGATGCGCTCGCGCAAAACCGCTCCCGAGAATGATTTGGTTTCTCAGCTTCGCTTTCTCGGTTTCGCCACCACGGCGGACCACCTCGATGACCTGGTCTCCCGCGCCATCAAAGACCGCTGGTCGCCCCGGGCTTTCCTCGAAGAAGTGGCCCGCTCCGAAGTCGCGGCCCTCACCCAGCGCAGCCTCGAACGCCGCCTCCGCCAGGCTCAACTCGGCCGCTTCAAACTGATGGCCGACTTCGACTGGAACTGGCCCCGCAAAATCGACCGCGATCTGGTCGAACGGGCCTTGACCCTCGACTTTATCCCGGAGGCCCGCAACTTCATCCTCATCGGCAATAACGGTCTGGGCAAAACCATGATCACCAAAAACATTGCCTACGCCGCCGTTCAAGCCGGCTATTCGGTGCTGCTCCGCACCGCTTCGGATCTGCTCTCCGATTTGGCTTGTGACTCCCCCTTGCAGCGCCGCCGCAAGTTCAACCTCTATGCCCGCCCCGATCTGCTTTGCATTGATGAGGTCGGTTATCTCAACTATGACGCTCATGCTGCCGACCTCCTCTACGAGGTCATCAACCGCCGCTATGAGCGCCGTTCCCTCCTTATTACCACCAACCGCGTCTTCAAAGAATGGAATCTGGTCTTCCCCAATGCTACTTCCATCACCACCTTGCTCGACCGCTTGACCCATCATGCCGATGTCACAGTTCTCGAGGGCCAGAGCTACCGGATCCGCGAAAGCGAACAGGAAACTGCAGCCCGGCGCAAAACCAAGGGCCGGAGGTAAAAATATGTCGTTGCCTGCTTTCTGCTCTGCCGTCCTGGATTGCTATCAGGCTTTGCCTGACACCCCCAACCGCTTCAGCCGTTCTGATCGATCTTTGGCTCAACGCTGGTTTCACCAGCAAATCCCCTTGCCCCAAATCCAAGCGGCTTTTGCTTTGGCCCTTCTCCGCCGTCATCTGCGTCCCGAGGGCTATCCTCCGCTTCCCCCCATCCGTTCACTCCACTACTTTGTCCCGCTGCTGGAAGAGGTCTCCCAACAGGCCCCCCCTTACCTTGATTTTTGCCGTTTCAAGGCGCGCCACCTCTTCCCACAAATCTCTTTCTTGCAGCATTAACCTTACCCCTCAGGCGGGTCCCTTCCAGGAATCCGCCTCCTGTTAACCCACCGGCTCTCGTTCATATTTATTCAGTTTGTGATGATCGGCGACAACCATTTCTTGTTTGATCTATTGCCAGCAGAAAAAGGCAGGGAAAGGGCATCGCGGGACGGACTAAATAACGATGGAATCTCTGGGAATACTGGGTTTGGGACTGGGAACCGTTGTTTTACTGCTGGCATCTCGAGGAATTCTCAGTTTCAGGCCGCCTGCAGGAAAGCTGAAAAGCAGGATTCTCCGCTGGTCTAAACTGGAGAGGGCCTTGAAGGAACGGCAGCGGGAACTGCTTGAGGACATCAATGAGATCGTCTACACCCATGACCTTGCCGGGAATTTAACTTCATTAAACAGAGCAGGCCAGCAGATCATCGGTTACCGACAGGATGAGATCTTAGGTTTGAACATCGCCCAGCTGGTGACTCCGCAACACCAAGAACGGTTAGGGAAGCTGAT
>JBGPHY010000436.1:0-5369 GCA_041484625.1 Terriglobia bacterium
CCTTCCAGAATGCCCTCAAAGACATCCAACAGATCACTCTTTAAGCGAAAAAGGACCGGCTGGGTCTCAGGATCGCCCATGCGCGCGTTGTACTCCAGAACCTGCGGTCCTTCGGCAGTCAACATTAACCCGAAGTAAAGAATTCCTTTATACGGCGTCCCTTCCGATGCCATGCCCTGGATGGTGGGGTGGACAATCCGGTCCATCACCTGACGATTGATCTCCGGGGAGAGCAACCAGTCTGCTGAGTAGGCTCCCATGCCTCCCGTATTCGGTCCGCAGTCCCCATCGAATACGCGCTTGTGGTCCTGGGAAGGAATCATGGGGAGAACATGGCTTCCGTCAGTAAACACCAGGAATGAGACCTCTTCTCCTTCCAGGAATCGCTCGATGACGATCTGTTCACCGGCAGCACCGAGTACTCTCTCTTCCAGCATTTCATGAATGGCCTGATGGGCTTCCCGGGCATTCTCAGCGAGGACAACCCCTTTGCCAGCAGCCAGCCCGTCCGCCTTGATCACCAGCGGGTAGCCAAAGCAGCCGTCTTCCACAGTGGCTCTGGCCTCGACCGGCGAAGTGGTTTGAAGGTAACGGCTGGTGGGGATGCCATGCCGTTGCATGAATTGTTTAGCGAAGAGTTTGCTGCCTTCTAGCCGGGCAGCGGCCGCATTGGGTCCAACAATAGCCAAGCCCAATTTCTGAAAGTGGTCCACGATTCCCAGGGTCAGTGGAATTTCAGGGCCGACAACGGTCAAGTCGACCCGTTCTTGACGGACAAAGTCGGCGAGATCCCCAATCCGGCTGATCCCGCGGGCCGGAACGCCCGTCTCTCTGGCTGTGCCGCCATTTCCAGGTTCACAGTAAACCTGGGAGATGCGCTTCGATTGCAGGATTTTCCACACCAGGGCGTGTTCGCGCCCTCCCGAACCAACGACCAGAACTTTCATGGCGATCAGATCTCAGGATGGATTGGGCTTCTGCGGAAGCACTTCATTCAAAGCACCGGAGCGATAGCCTTCCAAGTCGACCGTGACGTATTTAAATCCGAGTGCCTTGAACTCTTTCAACAAAATGGCAGCCATGGTCATATTCAAAGCCTTGGGTAATTCTTCAGGTGAAAACTCCAGGCGCACCAGCGACTCGTGATACCGCACCCGGAAGACACGAAATCCATAACTCCGAAGAAGCGTCTCTCCCCGGTCCACAACCGAGAGTTTCTCGGACGAAATCGAGATTCCATACGGGAATCGCGAGGAAAGGCAGGGCAGAGCCGGCTTGTCCCAGGTGGGAAGGCTGGCTCGGCGCGAGAGTTCCCGAATGTCGAGTTTGGTCATCCGAGCTTCGAGCAAGGGGCTTCGCACCAGGCTCTCGGCAGCGGCCTGGCGGCCAGGACGGTAGTCCCCCAAATCGTCAAAGTTGGTGCCATCCAGGACAGCCTGGTAGTCTCTTTGTGCCGCGATGGCCTGCAGTTTTGTGAAGAGTTCGCTTTTGCAGAAATAACAACGGTTCGGAGAGTTCTCCTGGTACTGAGGATTCTCCAGTTCCTCTGTTTGGATGGTGATGTGGTGCAGTTGGAAACGCTCTACAAAATCGGCAGTTTCCTTGAGCTGGTAACTCGGAAAAGACGGGCTCATCGCCGTCACCGAGAGCGCATTCCTGCCCAAGACGCGGTTGGCCATGTATGCCAGATAAGCGCTGTCAACCCCTCCGCTAAAGCCCACCACCGCGGACTCCATTTCTTTGAGGATTTCGACCAGGCGCTCTTCCTTGCGATCCAATTCGTTTATGGTTTGAGATTCCGTTTGAAGCATGCATTCCCTGTGCTTTCCATGGTTAGGGTTAAAGAGTTCTAAGCACAAATTCTAACACGTCGATGGCTTTCCCGTACTCCTCAATTTCAATGTGTTCACCCGGGGTGTGATCCAAGGCAGAATCGCCGGGACCGTAAGCCAGTATCTGGCATTTCCACAGTGGAGCCACCACGTTCATGTCGGAAGTGCCGGTCTTGACTTTGAATTTGGGCGTGCCGGCGCGGGCTCGGATGGAGCGAAGAAAGGACTTCACCAGGGCATTGGACTTGTCAGTGCGCACAGCTACTTCGCCCCCGTAAAATGAGCAGCCGGCCTCTCCCGCGACCTTTAGCAGAAAGCCCCTGAATTGCTCAAGGGGGAAGTCCATGGGTAGCCGGAATCCCAGTTTCAAACGTGCCGATTCCTGGAACCCATCATCTTCTGAATTAAAGGACCGAATCGACGGATCGATGGCGTCAAAGCCCGACCTGCCTTCGTTATAGTGGTAGCACCAGCTTTTGATATCGTTCCAGAAATCCACCGCCTGCTCGCAAACCAGCTTGCCGCGGGCTGCTGTGTGTTTTAAAGAGATCTTCAACCTGTAATCCAGGAGCAGGCGGCCTTTATAACCCAGAGTGACCGCGTTCCATCCGCTGGGCTCACCGATAATGCAGAATTCCGGCGGAGCGAAGTCCTTAGCAACCTGCTGGGCCCCGCGAGAGGTGGCTGCTTCTTCCTCTACTGCCCCGATGACCACGATTCGCTTGCCCAATCCATCTATCTCGTCCTTGAGACGACTAGCCGCACTAATAAAACAGGCCAAGGGTCCCTTGGCATCCACCGCACCACGGCCATAGAGCTTTCCGTCTCGCCGTTCAACTGGAATGTTCCCCGGGACGGTGTCGATGTGCCCGAGGAGGATGACCGTTTTGGAACCGGACTTCAGGATCCCGACGGCATTGAGGACGGAATCCTGGTAGGCCTGGAATCCCCTGGCGGACATTTGCTCGACTAGGAAAGAGGAGACTCCCGCTTCTGCGTGGGAAGGGCTATAGATTCGTAACAAGTTTTCCAGCAGATCGATTTCCGATTCGTGCATCAGGCTTTGGTTACCTCAGCCATTCCGGCAAGGCCTGAGCCTTCCGGGCTTCCTCCTCCAGATCCTGAATCGACTTCAGTACAAGACGTTTCTTGTTCTCCAGGTCGGCCGTGCGACGGGAGAGGTCGGCCGAATTGTTCTTGGAAGTCGTCTTTAGGTGACCATCCCGGGACACTCGAATACCTTTGGTGGATTCAACCTCAGACTGCTCCTGATGGAGCGAGTCAATCTGGAGATTAAGACTGTCGAGTTGCGAGCGCAGAGGCGTGATCTTTTTGCGCCAGTAAGCCCGGTCATGCCCGTCCAGATCCCGGTAAATCGAGAGGATTGAACCTGGCTTCTCCGATTTGCGCTTTTCCTGTTCTTTCGACTGACGGGTTTGATCAGGGATTGACTGCAGGGATGTCCCCCCCTTGGACTTCTCTCTTAGCCGAATGAGGTCCTCGTTGGTATACACCTTCTTCTCGTTTCGCTCCCTCTTGGCCTCTTTCTCTTTGTCTATTGAGCCTTCTGCCTGGGAAGACTGGCCGGAGATTACCAGCACGCCTTCCATAGGCATCGACGCCAAGAAAAGAAAACACAAAACTCCCAATCTCCGTGCTGACATAGATCCTCCTTGTGTGTATCTGGACTTGGAACCCAGTACAAGGTGAGATCTATGGATAGCCTGGCGAAAGCCCCTTGCCACAGCAGTCTGAATTTCACTACGGCTTCATGCCAGGACCTCTTCGGTGAGAGCAACCACCCGCGCCAGATCCCGCCGTTCAATGACCAGCGGCGGAAGGTAGCGGATGACGGTGGGACCTGCTCCCAGGGCCAAGACGCCTCTTTCCATCAGCTTCTGGATGTAGGGACCACTCTTCTCCTTCAATTCGACACCCACCATCAGTCCCAGTCCACGGACTTCGCGGATGCGCGGCGAGGGGATTCCCCTCAACTTGCTGATAAATTCTGCTCCTAACTCACAAGCGCGATCCGCCAGATGGAAATCTTGCATGTATTGAATGGCGGCATTGCCTGCGGCGCAAGCCAGGGGGTTGCCCCCGAAAGTGGAGGTATGGGCCAGCTTAAAGAGTTTGCCGGCGACTGCCTCGCTCATCCCAATGGCCCCCATGGGAACCCCGCCGGCTATGGACTTGGCCATGCAGAGGAGATCGGGGGCAAGCCCAAAATGTTCCAGGGCAAACATCTTCCCGGTCCGGCAGAATCCCGTTTGAACCTCGTCAAGGATGAACAGAGTCCCAGTCCTCCGACAGTGTTCCTGGATCCCCTGGAAGAACTCCGCCGACCCCAGCCGCACGCCGCTCTCTCCCTGCACGATCTCCACCACGAAGGCCGCAGTTTTGTCAGTGATGGCGTCACGGGCTTTCTGCAGATTGTCGAAGGGGACGTGTGTGAATCCAGGAACCAGGGGTTCAAAGGGCTCCCGATAATCCTTGTTCCAGGTGGCGCTTAGAGCTCCCAGAGTCTTCCCGTGATATCCCCGCATGGTGGCTACGATCCCGGAGCGACCTGTGGCCAGCCGTGCGAACTTAAAGGCCCCCTCAATGGATTCGGTTCCGGAATTGCAGAGAAAGAACCGGGAAATGCTGGCGGGAGTGATGCCAGCCAGCTTTTCCAGTAACAGGGCTCTTTGTTCGTTATAGAAAAGCTCCGTACAGGTGATCAGCTTCTGGGCCTGTTCCTGAAGGGCTTTGACCACATAAGGGTTGTGATGCCCGAGGTTAGCGGCTCCCTGGCCGCCCACACAGTCGATGTACTCCCGGCCCTGGTCATCCCACAGATGGGCGCCTTCTCCACGCACAATTGTCACTTTGCGTTTGTAATAGGTCCCGGAGCCATATCGCTCTTCCATTTCCACAACTGAATTGCGGTTATCTTCTGTCATGAATGCTCGGTGCCCCCAACGGAAAGCTGTATTATACTGGATGCCCGTGTCTTTTGCATGACTGTTCCCCTTTCCGAGACCGGGAAAATCGAACCTGCGGAGACGCCCCATGAGACCTTCAGCCTTGATTCTCCTCCCCTGTGCCATATACTTGATTCTCCTCCATAGCCTGGCGGCCCAGGACCGCCCCGGGATGTTCTTCAGAGAGGACTGGAAGGAAATCCCTGCCGCAAAACCTGTGACGCAAGAGCATGTCAATAATCCGGACCTGATCCTTACACGACACGGCCCGGGTGAGTTGGGAATCAAGAAGAGCCACCATGATCAGCCAGCCGATGATCCTTTTTACATTTGGTCCGGCGAAGCCGACGGCAACTGGGCCGTGTCTCTCCGGCACAGGACATCCTTTGTTGATCTCACGGGCCTGAGCAAAATCCGTTGGCGAACCAAGCAGGCGGGTTACCGGCAACTTCGAATTATCGTGAAACTGGCGGGAGGAACTTGGCTGGTTGGCGATCAGGTGGATGGGCCCTCCCATGACTGGCGTATCTGCGAATTCAACATATCCGACTTACGCTGGCGCCGGTTGGAC
>JBGPHY010000437.1:0-5351 GCA_041484625.1 Terriglobia bacterium
CAAAGTCCAGGCCTGCAGCTTGGCGAGTTCCATGATTTTCGGGGCATGGAACCCTTCCGGGAAGATGGGCCATTTCCAGATTTCGGGGGAATCTTCGGCCACGTATTGATCCGCCGTGAAATTTCCCACTCGGAATAAGACGGTCTCGTTTGGTTTTTCTGATTCTATTAATTCTTCCACCACGCTTCCCAGCGTGGCCAGATAGTCCTTGGGCGGAACCGCTTGAGATCCTATCCAAACCTCGTTAGGAATGTGACGGTCCTTCCGCAAAACAGACTGAACGTCCAGGCAGGCCGTGGAAAATTGGCTCCAACTCACCTTCAGTGATTCAGTAAGCCGTTCGGCTCTGCGAGTGGGGCCATAGACAAACTCCATCCTGACCTGAGAGGGAACCTTCTGGTTGTCGAGATAGTCCGCCAGGTATGAATTTAGAAGCACAAAGATCTCAGCGGGCGACAGGTTGAAACTTGGCCCCTTCCAGAAAGTGATCTCCTTTTGCACGGCGCGGGACAAAGCAAGAATTTCGTTCCTGGAGAACGGCTTGGACCGAGCCTCATCCCGGTAGAGGTTAATCAGATCCCTGCCCGTAACAAACTGAACACCGGGTGTGGCCTTCAGGAAAGAGATGTAGGCCTGGAAATTCCTGAACGCCTGTTCAATCTCCCCAGCGCTCTTTGTGGCCGGCTGTTTCCAATCCGGTCGGGATGGATTCATTCCTCGAGAGAAGTTCCGGGCATCCCAGAACTGTTGATGCACAAATTCACAGGGATGGTAGTAAATGCTGACTAACCCTCCACCCCGTGCTCGCAGTTTCTGATCGATGCTCCGGAAATCATTCCGTGCCTTTTCCAAGTCGGAATCCTGCTGGAGTTCCACCCTTGTCACGAATTCCCGGAGATTCAGGGCATTCAACACACCGCAGTACCAGAAAGGCTGACTGCCGATCCCCACGTGACGGCTTTCATCCAAGTAGAGAGGCACACCCCACTGTCGGAGAACGGCATAAGCCTGCGGGGTCCAGGAAGCTCCGGGCTGGCCGTAACAAATCGGGACCGTCCCAAAGATCCTCTGAACATCGTCGAAACCTTTCCGCTCAGTTCGATCGAATTCTTCGACGCCTTCATCCCATTCCATCCGACACAAGCGCTCGGCGAGAGTGGGATGCAGGCTGTGAAAATTAGAGTGATACCCAACCTCGTGACGGCTGATGGCGGTAATTACATCTTGACGGCCTCGGCGTTCCAGGACGCGTGCCTTCTCCCCCACAATTTTGAATGTGCCTTTAACTCCCTGATCGGTCAAAAGGTTCGCCAGGCGCAAGACTGCGTCATCGCTGGCAGGGAGAATAAAGTCCTCCGTGTCGAACCAGAGAACGATGTACACAGGACCGGAAGAGGACTGAGACTGTGAGCACGTGTCTCTGTCCATGGGAACTGGAAACACAACTTGAGTGATCAGATACACTGCTGAGAGGACACAAAGGGTCTTGGCAATCCAACTCTGCGGCATGATCCCCCCTAATGCTTCGGTTCGGTTGAAGGTAGCATACCCCTCTGCAGGGAGCGAGAAGATTTGAATCGGCGTTTTCGCTTTCCGCTCATTGACACACTGGTCGATAATGTATGATCTTGCGTAGACGGCAGGTATATTGAAGGGTAGTGTTCGCCTTGTCGCGGTTCTTATCCTGCGGGGAAGTGGGTTGTGAGAACGCCACCCCGTGGAGAGCGATTCTTCAGCCACACGATCGAATTGGTCCCCTGAAGGTTCTCGCTGGTGGAAAGGCCCGCAACCGAGGAAAGACGGAATCGTCTGCTGCGCGGCTTAGGAGAATACAACCGTCGTTGTGCTTCCAACCTGAAGGTCAGGAGGGTACATTCACATGGAGTCTGATGTCAGCATGAGGCGAGTTCTTTGTCTGGTTGTCTGCATGGGTATGCTCACCGGTGCGGTTGTCGGACAGCAGTTTCGTGCAGGCACAGGTAAGCGAGATATCACTCCTGAGGGTTCGATATACCTGTCAGGCTATGCCTCCCGGACAAGGCCATCCGAAGGAGTGGAACAACCGATTTATGCCCGAGTCTTGGTTCTTGAAGATTCGAAAGGACACAAAAGCGTATTGGTGTCCATTGAGCTTGTGGGGTTAACCAAAGAATTCTCTGAGGCTATAGCCGGTAGGCTGAAAGCCAAATGGGGTGTGGACCGCCCAAGTTTCCTGCTGGTTGCCACTCATACCCACAATGGCCCGGCTGTCCAGGGGAGTCTTCCTGGACTGTTGTCGCTTTCGGAAAGCGAGGCCGCCGTGATTAAACACCATACAGAAAGGATGGCTGACCTTGTAATCTCCGCGGTAGATGACGCCGTGGGCAGACTGGAACCTGCCTGTTTGTTTTTTGGACACGGCCGGGCCAGTTTCGCAGTCAATCGGCGAATCTTCACGGCTAACGGAGTCGATTTCGGTATCAATCCCGATGGTCCTGTTGACCGGGAGGTTCCCATACTAAAGGCAGAATCTCTGGATGGGGAAGTCCGCGCCATTGTCTTCGGTTATGCTTGCCATGCAACCACCCTTGGAGGCGACTTCAATCGCATCGGTGGTGACTGGCCAGGCGCAGCCATGAAAAACCTGGAAATGGTTTACTCGGGTGCCACAGCTTTCTTCTTGACGGGCTGCGGGGGAGATGCCAACCCGCAACCACGAGGAAAGACGGTTCATGTGGGCGAGCACGGTCTGGAAATGGCCGGCACGGTGACGGGCGTCCTTAGCGGCCCAATGACTGAGATCTCCGGGCCATTCAGGGCAGCTTTTGACTATGCGCAACTGGAGCTGGATGCTCCTCCCTCCCGCGAGGTCTTTTTGGAACGGCTCAAGAGCCAGGACGTTTTTGTAAGGCGTCACGCTCAGCGGAATTTGGGCCGATTGGATCACGGCGAGACCCTGCCGCGGACCTATGCGGCACCGGCTCAAGTCTGGCGTTTCGGCAAAGACTTGACCCTGGTGGCGTTGAGCGGTGAAGTAGTGGTCGATTACGCCCTGCGGCTGAAGCGCGAAATGAGCGGAGAAAGACTCTGGGTGGCAGCATACGCCAACGATGTCTTTGCCTACATCCCTTCCACCCGCATTCTGCTCGAGGGAGGATACGAGGCGGAGACTTCGATGCTCTACTACGACTTTCCCTCTCGCTGGTCGATGACCACGGAAGAGACTCTCATCCGCAAGGTCAAGGATCTGCTGGCTCAGTTGCGTGATTGACGCGGGTGACGGCGCCTGCATCGGAATTCTTTGAGGCAGAGAAATACTCTGAGAGGACTCCCCCCCGATACCGTTACCCGGAGGCTGAGTCAGCATTCGATCTGACAGGGTCGATTTGGCCCTGAGACTAAAATCCTTCATCCTGCCGGTTCCCGCACTGAAGAACTGCTCAAATTCAACTTCGCATCTCTCGAGCTTTAGAATCGAGACTAACGAGGCAAAAGGGTCCTTGGATCTCCGGTGACATTATCTATGGCTGATGCATAGGCTGCGAATGCGCCGCCGCTGGTAAATGTTGAAAGCGAGATACGCGCTCCAGCAATATTTCCGGCGATCCCGATGTCGCGAACAACTCGAGTGATTTGAGTCATCCCCAGCGGGGGCAGGATGTATTGCTTCGAGCCCAAGGCTGCGCCAGCTTCCGAGAAAATGGAGGCATTGACCATCAGAGAAACCTCCGTGGCATTTGCCAGAATCAAATTTGTCCGGAATGCACTATCTTCCCGAACCGCAATGATGGACTTAGGTCCTTCCGTTCGGATTAGTTCTACTGAAGAGACCGCCGGAACACTTTGACCATATGAGCCTCCCGAACCGGCTGGGGTCGAAGTCTGGCCCAAAATACTCATCAATTGAGTTGTTGATCGAATCTGGATTGCGCCATAATCGGAGGCCAAGCCAAACACTGTCCCCAAAACGTCCGGGAAGGTCACCGACATTCCCCCGCTGAGCAGGAAGGTTCGTTCCGTTCCTGACCGGCCATCTGAGTTGTTGCGGAGGAATTTCAAAGCGAAATTGGCATCCACCGCCGCCAAATTGGCAACCGTCAGACTGGTCGTGTAGAATGTCCCCCCGAGTCCTGCCGCTCGCGCACTGGACGGGAGGATCCAGGTGGATGTATAAGGAGGTGGTGGAAGGGTCGATCCCGGTGTTAGCCTCCGAATTCGCTGGTTTTGAGAATCTGCAAGGTAGATATTTCCCTTGCCGTCCAGGGCAATGCCCGCAGGGCTGCTTAAAGGAGTAGACGTCGCAGGCACCCCGTCGTCTGTGGATCCAAAGTTCCCATTGCCAGCGATTGCGTTGACGACTCCACTCGGATTGATGCGCCATACCCGGTCGTCTCCTGAGAAATATACGTTGCCGGATTTATCTGCGGCCAGGTTGCTTATCCCGGCCAAATTAAGGGTGGTCGCGGATTTGCCCTCCCATTCCTGATCATATCCGCCGCCTGCTATGGTATCGATTATTCCGTTGGCGTAGACTTTTCGAATGCGGCCGTTCAATGAGTCTGCAATGAACAGGTTCCCGACCCCGTCCGAAGCCACTCCCTTGGGGTTATTCAGGGTTGCCGAGAGTGCCGGCCCACCATCACCTGAGGATCCCAGGAAACCTGCCCTCCCCGCAGCAGTAGTAATGACACCGTTGGTATCTATCTTCCGAATACAATAATTCGACTTATCGGCAATATAAACGTTGCCATCGGCATCCACAGCCACATCTATTGGTCCATTCAAATAGGCTTCGGTAGCCGGACCTCCGTCACCACCAAACCCGGCGGAACCCGCTCCGGCCATTTTCGTGATTCTTCCCCTCGTGTCGACTTTCCGGACGAGGTTGTTTCCAAGGTCTGCAATGTAGAGATTGCCGCTGGCGTCGAGTGCAATCCCGCTGGGCTGTGACAACATGGCCGAGGTCGCAGAGCCACCGTCTCCGGAAGACCCCTGCGCCCCCGACCCAGCGACAGTCGTAATGACACCATTGAGGCTTACCATCCGAATCCGCTGGTTCGAAGGTTCTGAAAAGTAAAGGTTGCCCGCTTTGTCCAATGCTACACCATAAGGGCGATCGATCCTTGCTGATGTCGCAGGGCCCCCGTCCCCGCTGTAACCCTGTATACCGTTCCCTGCAAACGTCGTGATCACATAGGTGGTCCCCGTTTGTGCCAGGCACATCTCTGTCAAAATCAGAGCTGACACCAGGCCAACCAACAGCCATTTTCGCAGCAGTGATGCCATGAGTCCTCCTTTTCCTCGACCCCGGACAGAGGCCATTAGTAATTCAAAGTGTATTGCTGTTACCCAAGATCCCATGGGAACTTGGG
>JBGPHY010000438.1:0-5335 GCA_041484625.1 Terriglobia bacterium
CTTTCCCCACGGAGATCAACCCCTGGTAGCCGCCTTTCTCCAACGCTTTCTCATCCAGGACAGACACCTTGAGCGAATGCTTCTTGCCCAGTTCTCTGGCCACATCGGCCAGGACCTCCGGGTATACGACGGAGCCGGGTTCATTGATTAGGTCCCGGCACTCGTTAAGGAGTTCCATCACCTGCCAGTACCGTTTGCTGCGCTCCTTGTCCGCCATCAAGTTCGACTCGCTTCCAATCAGTGTTATCGAGACTTCTGAGCGGTAGGTCTCCTTCTCCTTTTTGTATTTGTCGAAGAGGTAACTTCCCAACACTGCCCCCTCCACAACCTTTCCGACGTAAGGGGAAGCGTCCGGGCCGTTCATCAGGAAGGCAATGCTCTTGAGACCATAATCCTTGCCGTAGCCCAAGGCCCACAAGGCAAAGATCTTCGTACGTTCCCAGCTGTTATAAGACGTTTCCAAGGAAGAGTGGAACACCAGTACGTGACGAATCCCTGTGGCATTCCAGCGGGTAAAAAACTCTCGTTTGACCTTCTTTTCATCAAAATCCTTGGTCAGGCTTGTGACAAGCTGGTTCAGCCCCATATCCTCAACAACAGCCATCTGGATGCCCTTCTCGACCAGTACTACCAACAGGTCAGTTTCCAGTTTGTCAAGAGAGACGGATTTGACTTCAATCTTCATACACTTCTCCTTTTCTTTTTGTTGACGGATTGAAATTCAGATTTCAGTCGTCTGACTATCCGATCCTTTCGGTCATATAGTCTTTTGAGTTTGCGGGGCCGGTGAGCGGACATGGCGTAAGTCGTAATGAGTGGCAGGGCTATGGTCGAATCACAGTAGCAGACCACCGTGTCAGGCAGTTTGTCCGGATCTACCTTGCCCCAGCTGACGGCTTCGCTTGGTGTTGCGCCGGACAGACCCCCGGTGTCTGGACGGGCATCGGTCACCTGCAGGAAGTAGTCATGCCCCTTTTCTGCAATGCCGAGGACTTCCTGTAGTTGAGGTTCAGTCTGCAGGATGAAATTCTTGGGGGAGCCCCCACCGACAATAAAGACTCCGCTTTTCCCCCCGGAACGCTTGGCCTCCAGAACAATGGCGGCCGTTTCATTGACGTCGGCAGCGACATCCAGCTTGAGCTGATTGCCTTCCAGCGCCAAAGCGGCCACGTTCATCCCGATTGAACTGTCGCCCGGGGAAGAGGTATAGACCGGCACGCCACAGCGATAGGCCGCCGCCAGCAGGGACTTGTTCTTCAGGCGCAGGACCTGCTCGCGCCGATCCAGGTAACGGCCGATCAGGAAATGAAATTCGGCCGTACCCATCGACTTCTGAAACTCGGGGGAGCTAATCACCTCACGGAAAAATGCATCGGTGGAAAGCAACACTCGGTAATCGAAGAAGATGTCGTAGATGCGGACCACGCCCTGTTTGCGCAAGACAACGTCGTCGATCTGATGACTGCCGCGATGCAGGCTCAAGCCGATGCCGAAATGCGCATCGTGGTAAAGGTTGGCCCCAGTGCTCACGATCCAGTCAACGAATCCGTGTTCGACCAGTGGGATGAGGGTAGAGATCCCCAACCCAGCCGGGGTCAACGCGCCGGAGAGCGTCATCCCCACTGTGACATCCGGCTTCAACATCTGCTCAGAAAAGAGCTGGGCTGCTTCTCGCAGCCGGGCTGCGTTGTAGGCAACGAATATCTCGTCCATCAGTTCACAGATCCCCATGCCGGAATGAATAGGTCTGGGATCGATCTTCTTGCCCTGGAGAAACCTGTCTCTTTTGTTCACAGAGGTTTCTTTACTCCTGTAAAGGTCTTGTCTCCAAACTTGTGCCGGAGTTCTCTCTGCGCCGGCTTAGTGAGTGAATCGGAATCATACCGGAATCGCGATCTTTGTGCCAAGAGCAATAAGCGTTATGAGATTGACATTGGGTAGTGCCGTATCCTAAAATCCCTCCGATGTGAAAACGGGCTGGGTTGCATCAGGTGATTGGCTTGCCCGTCCCTCCGATAATGGGGCTGTAGCTCAGTTTGGGAGAGCGCCTGACTGGCAGTCAGGAGGTCGTGGGTTCGATCCCCATCAGCTCCACCAATTAAATCAAATCTCAATAATAATCTTATCAACTGATGGAAGAGACGTCTCTTTCGCGTGCACTGCCGGGTTGCGTCTAAGTTGCATACTTGCTGCGAATCCCATTTTGCCTGCACCAATTGCTCTGCAACAACTGCGGAACCCCTACTTGTCGTGGGGAAGGCTCATGGCCTGCTGCCAAGCGATTGTGATTGAAATCCCTGTGTCCAAGGGAAAGTCAGCCGCTTCCCTCAAAGGCTCCTATCGAAAGTACGACGTCCAACCCATTCTCTCGTTTGCTCCAATAGCTTGGGCCGAGGCACTTCCGACGGGGCAATAACGGCTAATTGGAAACCAAGAATTTCACGTGGTTCCGATCTTCTATACAAATTCAGCCATTGCAGTCCCCAGGGTACGAATGCCTGGCCGACGCTGTTGTGGGAGCGGGGTGGGTGTGACGGTTGTTCCATTCACCTTTCGATAATCAGTTGACACGTCAGGCCCTTTAAACTTACAGTTAGCCAAAGATCAACCTACAACTGAGGAAGACGCCATCTGGCGATCCACGGGCAAGAAATGCATAGTCCGGATTTTCGAAAAGACCGAGACAGGCAAGCTCCGTGCTTCCATTTTTGTCCGAATGGCAGAACAAACCAAAATGCAAATTGTAAGGGCAGCTCTCTCTTTGGGAAAAACCCGGGTCGTGTTCACCGGCAAGCTGGCTTCCATGACCAGGCAGGATGCTTACCAGGTGGTCAAGCAGGCAGGTGGTGAAACAGGAACCACAGTATCCAGGTGGACCTCCATCCTGGTGGTGGGCATGGAAGGCTGGCCCTTGCTTCCGGATGGAGGGGTCAGTAACAAGCTGAGGCGAGCCGACGAGATAAATAGGAAGTATCAATCCATTCAAATCCTCTCAGAGCTGGCCTTCCTGGAACTGGCGGGCCTGGAGGGAAAGAAGTCCCAACTCCAGAAGACCTATTCGTCGCCAGAAGTCTGCCGGTTATTGAAGTTGGATCCGGGAACTCTCCAACGCTGGGAACAGTTCAGCTTGATTAGTTCTCAGGATGGGATGTATGACTTCCAGGACATCGTTACACTGCGAATGATCGGCACGCTGCTCCAGCAGGGGGTCCGGCGAGAGACGATCGCGACCAATATCCGGGGGCTGGCGTCTGTCTTGCCCGGCACGGACCGACCCCTGGCTCAGCTCAACATCCTCGTGGAAAATCCAAGGACCCTTCTGGCCGACTTTGGCGACAACCGGATATCATCCGAAGGGCAACTCGTTTTCAACTTCGAAATTTCCTCCAGAGTAGAACCGCAGGTGATAGAAATCCCCTCGCTGGAATTGACAGCCGCTGAATGGTTTGAACACGGGCAATTGTCAGAAGAAGAGGAAGACCTGGAAGGTGCCGAAAAGGCATATCTCAAGGCTCTGGAATTGCAGCCTTCTTTCCCCGAGGCATACTTCAATCTGGGAAACGTCCTGAGGGAGGAAGATCGTCTCGGGGTCGCGGAGCAAGCCTTCAAAAGCTGTGTCTCCCAGGATCCCACGTTTGTTGCCGGTTGGTACAACCTCGCTGACGTTCAGGAGGTCCGAGGAAGAACCGGGGAAGCAATTCAAAGCCTGACTGTGGCGCTACAACTGGCGCCTTCTTTTGCCGACGCTCATTTCAACCTGGCAGCCTGTTTAGAGAAAACCGGCCGCAAGAAGGAAGCTAACCAGCATTGGCTTGCCTATCTCAAGTTGGATCCCAATAGCCAATGGGCCGAGGTTGCCCGGAAGCAACTCGTACGGTGACATTCCTCCGAGAATTACCCAGATGGTTTTACACGTTTACATTTCCCACCAGACTTTGACTTTGCCAGGTCGCGGGCCACGCCACTCAATTCAGCGTAGGGCATCACGGAGAGTGACCCTATGAAATCAGTCTGGGATGAGATAGAGCAGACTTTGGTTGATCTTTACAGCCTCCCTCACAACCGAAGTCAGCTCCAAAGCAAGAACCTCACACCGCAAGCTGAGGCCAAGAAGAAGATAGACGAGATCAAGTCAGGACTTGCATCCGTAATCCGAGAGGATTATTCCGGTCCGAGGTTATTTCTAAGGGTGGTCGGCCCCGCGAATAGGGCATACTCCGGAGAATGGTGGTTTGATGCAAAGCTCCATGATACGCTTCACGCAGCGTATGCCAGAATCTATTTCACTACCTCAGACAAGAAGCGTGCCCTGCGGGACATGTTGCGCGAGATCCTCGCCATATCTAATGAATGGAACAGAATTACTGAAGTGTGGGTGCTGGAGCTCCCGGCTGGTCAGACCATTAGAGGTTATTCAGGTCCAGGGAACCCTCAAAAGCTCTTTGCGAATCTGCCATTGACAGCCGAAGGCAATCGACTGTTGGCAGGGAAAGCACGTCAAGTTTTTTTCCCAGTAAAGAACCCTCTTTGGGTAAAACAGTATCAAAGCCTCGCGTCTTGAGAAGTACGCTACATCCGGAGATGGGGAGCACTTGCACAAGCACCCCATCAGTCTAGAAGGGGCAAAAGGATTCATCAATCAGGAACGGACACCGCCTGACCGAGCCCTTCATTTCCCCCACTTATGGAGTATTTTCTTGATCTCCGAGCCCGCACTGACAGCCAACACGCTCGCGATTACCGGCCATGAGAGAAGGGCCTCGGTGAGCCGGAGTAGGTCGTCCTTTTGTGGCCACTGAAGCCCAATCGCTAAACAAGTAACTAACAGTAGAGCGATCAGTACTATTACGACTGCCACGGGTACGGTGTTCATCGACACAATACCTCCCTACGATGGAATGTCCAGAGGGGTGTCGCCCACGCCTGGTGACCACCCCATATGCACCGTGCTTATCACGAACCTCGATCAGAAGCTGCGCAGCGATAACGCAGTTTCATTGCAGTCCTACTTTGATTCGATGGCCTTCTTTAGATCGTGGATTAAACGATCGGCAACTTTTCGGGGTCCCCCACGCTTCATGACCCCCCACCATATACTGCGATCTCCTGCCTCGCCTGACCACAAAACGACTTTGCCTTCTTTGTCCAAAAGGGATATTGATCCGGAGGCTGTATCGTGCAGACCCAGCCACCTGCCAGTTACTGCTGCCCCAGTTCCCTTCTGGTGCTCACTAACACCCGCGAGAATTCCATCGGCATCCTCAGGTCTTGTTACAACAAGCAATCTCCCCTTTAGTTGTTTTGTAATCTCCGCGCGAATGTACTGGTCGAGGTC
>JBGPHY010000439.1:0-5316 GCA_041484625.1 Terriglobia bacterium
CCTATTCCGTCACGACCTTTGAGCAAATGCGACAGCAGATGGAGAAGGCCCTTCAGCAAGCTAAACAGAAACGCACAGAAATGGGCGAGAAGCAACCTCAGTCCCCGCCAACTGACGTCAAGGTGCAGCCCAAACTGAGTGTTAAAGACACAGGAGAAAATAGAGTGATTAACGGCTACAATGCCAAGCGTTATCTGATGTCGTTCCAGATTGAAGCCCAGGATGAAAAAACCAAAGACCAGGGCAATATGGGCATGGATGGGGACGTTTGGATGTCCAAAGATGTAGGCAGTTTTGAGGAAAGGACTGCTTTCTATGTGAAGTACGCAAAAAAAATGGCTTCCCCTGAGATGATGGAACAGGCGAAATTGCTCATGAGCGGCCTCCAAGACCCTCGCATGGGGCAAAGTCTATCCGAAATGCAGCGGCATGTCGACAAGATGGAAGGTGTGGCTGTCCTTACGGTTGCTTCCTTCAAAATCAGCGGTACATCACAGGAGGGAAGCCAGCAGCAGTCTCCACCCAGTCAGAGTGCCCAAAAGCCAAAATCAAGTGAAACCCCTTCAGGTATTCCTGAAATCTCTGCCAATTTGGGGAAGGTACTGGGTGGTCTTGGAGGTTTCGGCCGCAAGAAGAAGAAAGAAGAGCCTAAACCCCAGACGGAGTCGCAGGAACCTCACCCAGTTGAGTCCAGCCAGGGCCCTGGAGGCACTTCAACCAGCTCCGTGAACCTCATGCAGATGACGACGGAACTCAAGAATGTTTCCAGATCGAGCCTTGATACAGCCCTTTTTGAAATCCCTAAGGCTTACAAATTGAAGGAGACAAAAAACAACTAGTTCAGACTCACACCATCATCGCAGCGACGTAATGCACAATGGGTAAGCATCTTCCCTTTTTGAACAGGTGAATGATAAGCCAGACGAAGGCTTGCGGACGGGGGTCGGTGGAAACACTAGTCGGGAAGTAATCTGTGGAAAAGTGGTTAGATTTGTTGGGTTTTCTTTCTGAACGCTCAGAAAACTCTAATAAGAACAGATAACTCTACAAGACCATTTTTTTCTGTGAGTTGTGAAGTTTACGGGCTGGAGTGCATTCCTGTGATCCTCTCTTACACCCGATTCTTCCAGAAAGGCCATCCGGGATTTCCACAGAAATTTCCACAGATGCTGGCCATTCTTTTTTGACACCATTTCCACTTGTCAGTCCAGATGAACAGGCTCTGAAAAATAGACACTTAGGCTCCACCAAGTCAAATCTCCGCCATGTCCAGCCCCAGTGCCGCCTCTCTAGTAACAGAATTGTATTCTGCACAAGACCACAGAGGAATATTTCAGCCCCCACACCGAACGGTCTTGCCAGAAACCAAATCGAGTGCATGGAAGAGGACGGGGGCTAGTGCTTCGAGACACTCTCTAACCCCCCTCACGCTCCCTGGCAGGTTCAACAACAAGGTTTTTGCTCTTATCCCTGCCTTTGCCCTCGACAGCACTGCCATGGGTGTGGACTTTCTACCTTCCCACCGCATCAGTTCAGCCAAACCCGGGACTTCTTTCTCGATGACCTGAGCAGTAGCCTCCGGCGTCACATCCCTGGGAGAGAGTCCTGTCCCTCCTGTTGTCACTACCAAGTCAATGTCACCTCGCTCGGCGAAGAGAATCAACTGCTTTCTAATCAGCTCAAGTTCGTCAGGCACTACGCAGGTTTCGAGGACAACACAACCAACTCCCTCCAGAAATGCCTTTGCGGCGGGGCCGGACAAATCCTCCCGCTCCCCACGGGAGGCAGAATCACTAATAGTCAGGACGACGGCCTGTGGGCTGTACATCAAGATATCCTAGGATAATTGACCCAGCTAGAATTTTTCCAGGTCTGCCAGGGCGGTGAGGCCGTGTTTCTTGAGGTATTCAACGATGCCACCTTCCTGGCAAAGGCGGAGCATGATGCTCGGCACCTGAACCCCAAGACGGGTCCCCTTCGTGTGATTTGTCAGGATCCGGATTTCCAGATCCAAGCTCAACTGGTCGCTTTCTTCAATTCCCTCTGTGTCCGCAATAACACAGAGGAGGCCGAGATTGATGGCATTTCGAAAGAAAATCCGTGCAAAAGACTTGGCGATAACTGCTCGGATTCCACAGTGCTTCAATGCCACGGGGGCGGTCTCACGTGAACTGCCGCATCCAAAGTTGTCTCCGGCTACGACAAAATCGCCTAGCTGGACCTTCAGTCGGAATTCCGGACGATATTCGATAAAACAGGCTTTGGCCAACTCCACGGGATCGGTCGTTATATTGTATCGACCGGGTGTGATCAAGTCAGTGTTGATATTGTCACCGAACTTCCAGTTCATCGAATTTTGTGCTCCAAACTAAAACTAAAGGAACTTACGCGGGTCGGTAATGTATCCGGTCAGTGCTGAGGCTGCTGCGGTCGCCGGACTGGCCAGGTAGATGAGGGCTTTGGGACTGCCCATCCTACCTTCAAAGTTGCGGTTGCTGGTGGAGACACAGACTTCGTAGTCATAGAGTACGCCTCCGGACCTTCCCAGGCACGGGCCGCAACCGGGACTGGAGATCACCGCCCCGACCTTTATGAACTCCTCCATGTAGCCCCTCTCGAGTGCCTGCAGGTAAACTCGCGTGGAAGCCGGCGTTACAATGGCGCGTACCCCTTCGTTGACTCTCTTCCCCTTCCATATCCTGTAGACCACCTCCAGATCTTCAATACGGCAGTTGGTACAGGATCCGATAAAGGTCTGGTCCACCCGAATCCTTTCCGGTTCCAGGCTTTCTACCGGAACGTCATTGTCAATGTCCGGAGGACAGGCAATCATCGGCTTCAGGTCCGAAACGTCGAAATGAAAAACCTCTTCGAAGCAGGCATCCAGGTCGCCGCGCAGAGGCTCGAAATCCACGAGCCTCTGGTTTTCCTGGAGATACGCGCGAGTTTGTTCATCGGCCGCCACAATAGCGGCCTTAGCCCCCATTTCCGCACTCATGTTGGTGAGGGTCAGACGGGCAGGGACATTGAAGTCTTCCACCGTTTCTCCACCATACTCGATAACCCGGTAATTGGCGCCGTCAGGGCCCATTTTCTTGGCAACGGTCAAAACAACATCCTTCGAGTAGCAGCCAAAAGGTAACCGGCCCGTGATGTTAATTTTGATGGTCTCGGGTACACGAAACCAGCACTTGCCAGTAGCCATGGCGATGGCGGCATCCGTCGATCCGACTCCAATGGTTAGTGCCCCTAACCCTCCGCCGGTGGGACTGTGCGAATCGGCTCCCAAAATTAAGTTCCCCGGGTTGATCAGCCTCTCCGACATGAGTTGATGGCAGACTCCGTCGGTGGTTATGGGAATCCCCTGCTCTGCTGCGAATTTCCTGATCTCGGCTTGGAGTTTGGCCATGGCCACATTCGGGCTGGGAAAGGCGTGGTCGAAGGGAATAAATATCTTCTTGGGATCGAACACGCGAGTGGCTATCTGGTAAAAGGGCTCCAGCGCCCAGGCGCAGGTTGTGTCGTGGGCCATTACTAGATCTAGATCTGCGAGAATGAAATCCCCCGCGCGGATTTTTTTGCCACAATGGTTGGAGAGTATCTTTTCAGCTAGTGTCTGTCCCATATGCTCCGGCAAAGAATGAATGAGGCATGGACTGGTGGGCCGTCTCTCATCCCGGGCAGGCCCGTCAGCCAGAAACTGATACTCCGGCACGTCTCAGACTTGCCCCAACATCCGGTCTCCCGGCTGTTGAATTATAGTGGAAACCCGTATCCCGGGCAAATGCTGAGGTGCCAGAGTTCCGTTGACCAAGCTGCGAACTTTGGCAATAATGCCATGCTGGAGAGTTGATTCCGGGAGATTCATTCTACCCAGGGACAGCTCGGAGGCACTATGTTATCGCTTCTGCAGTTCACTGCGGGTCTGCTCCTGGCTTTTCTGAAACCGGATATCACTCTTTTGGAGAACAAACAGGTCACATTTAAAGGTAACCTTGAAGCCTCTGAACGATATTGGGATCTTGGTGCGCTCGGCGCCTCCATTCCCTCCGACTGGTCCTCATACCGTTTCCTTATCCTGGAAGTGAAAGCTTCCACTCCCCAGCGTTTTCAGCTGAAGATTTACACCTCTGAGGGGGTCAGCCCGCTCTATGTTCATGCTTTTCAGAACGCCTGGGTAAGAGCAGTCGTTCCTCTTCAAATGTTCACAACCCCACCCGGTCATGGATCGACCCTGTCGGATGTGTTCAACAAGCAACGGGCCGGGTATTTCATGTTCCACTGGGGACCATACATGCCGGTCAACCAGGTTAAAGCCGTGGGAGTGGCGATGCCGGAACCCATTGGAGACCCCACCGTGGAAATCCGAGCTCTTCGTCTTGCCGCCCGTTCACCAGGGGATGCGGTACTGGAGAATGATCCTCTGGTCGATCTCCTGGGCCAATGGATCCGCGATCAATGGCCCGATAAAGTAGATCATCTGGAAGAATTGCAGAATGCCTGGAAGCAGGAAGAGACTCAGTTGAAACCCGGAGATTTCGGCTACTGCAAGTTTGGAGGCTACCGGTCGACGCAGGCCAAAGCTACGGGATTCTTCCGTGTGGAACAAGTCAACGGCATCTGGTGGATTGTCGACCCGGATGGACACCTGTTCTTCTCAGCGGGCGCAGATGTCATGACTCCCAGGATGGAGACTCCTATCCGAGACCGCCAGGCTGTCTTCTCCCAGCTGCCGCCTCCTGACCAGGTACCGACTGAGTCAGAGCGAATGCGTCCTGAAGTCTCCTTCTTTCATTGGAACATCATTCGAAGGTTTGGAACATCCTGGGAGAACCCCTGGGTGGACCTAACGGCTCGAAGGATGGCGGCCTGGGGGCTCAACACTGCAGGAAACTGGTCCTCCAGCGTGTTGTTCGACTCCCAACGCGTGCCCTACACGGTCCCGCTGGATGGCTGGAACACCCAGCAAACCTATTTTGGACTCCCGGATGTCTATTCGGATGAGTTCGTGAAGAACTGTGAGGGGGCTGCCCAGCTGCAGTGCGCCAAACGCAAGAAAGATCCCTACCTGCTGGGTTACTTCATTGGGAACGAACCGCCCTGGCCAGGTCGGGAGGAGGCGCTAGCCGAGATGATCTTAAGTGGACCGGACACGGCCACCCGTCGGGAATTCCAAAAGCAGCTAACGGCGGGTGACAGTTCGGATAAGCGGAAGGCTTTGGCGTTGCTATTCAGATTGACGAGTTTCTTGTCGACCTGGGAATAGCTTTCGAGCATGCCGCACTGCTCCATCACTTGAGCCGTGGTGGATCTCGA
>JBGPHY010000440.1:0-5307 GCA_041484625.1 Terriglobia bacterium
AGTAAGCTAAGCATCAACCATTTCTCTTGAAAACCGGCCTCCTTATCGTGGTCGTTCTCACCTTTGGCATGGAACTTTCCGAGTCCGAGGACGAGAACGAGGACGAGCGATCTCCGGCATAGAACAGTAGCCGGGACCCAGCGACGGCGGTCGCTGAGCCCGGTTGCCATTTAGAACTGCATTACCATAAAGCATCTCTAGACAGTAACAACCCGACCTGATCTCCACCCGCTCCACCGCCAGTGTAGCTAAATCCCCCTGAAAAGGAAATGAACCTGCATCCCCTGCAGTTCCGCTAAAGGCAATGAGATTCGACTTATTCTCCCCCAGGTCGTTGCGGCTTTTTTGCATACGTTGATGAACACAGGAAAAAGCAGACAATTGCCGGCAGAAAACCTATAATTCAAATGTTGATACAAACAGGGAATCCTCAAGCAGAAATTGTAGACCCACAAAATTTGGTGCCCATTGGTTTTGACCGCTGCCTCGGGGGATGAGGTTTCTTCCAAGGTTCAGGGGATTCAATGGAGATTCAAAACAAAGTAGCGATAATCACCGGAACTCGAAGGATCGGGAGGGCGGTAGCCCAGCGACTGGCCGAGAAGGGTGCAGACGTGGCGCTGGTCTACTATCGGTCCAAATCGGAGGCCCTGACCTCCGTCGAGCAGATCCGGCAACTGGGACAAAAGGCGCAAGCGTTCCAGGCCGATCTGTCTAAACGGATCGAGGTTCGGAACCTGGTGGAATCGGTCATCCATGAATTAGGGGGTGTCGACATCCTGGTGAACCTGGCCTCCATTTATCGTTCCGTCCCGTTTGAGCAACTGTCCGACACCGACTGGGATGCCGATCTGGACGGCAATCTGAGGAACGCTTTTCTGTGCAGCCAGGCCGTGGTGCCCAGCATGCGGTCGCGGGGCGGAGGGCGGATTATCAATTTTGCCGATTGGATTGCTGCCAGCGGACGTCCGCGTTATGCGGGGTACCTGTCCTATTACGTCGCCAAAAAGGGAGTTTTGGGGCTGACCGAAGCGCTGGCCCTCGAACTGGCACCTCACATCCTGGTGAATGCTATTGCTCCCGGGCCCATCTTGGCTCCGCCGGACCTCAGTCCTGAGGAGAACCAGGAAGTGCTCAAAGCAACGCCGCTGGGCCGCTGGGGCGGGGAGATAGAAATCGCTAGGACTGTGGTAAGCTTGGTGGAGAGTGATTTCATCACGGGCGAGTGTATTCGGGTGGATGGGGGACGCCACATTCGCTGAGCAAACGGCAATTCGCGGCCAGCCGCGCGAACCATGCGGGAAGGGAGAAGATGAAATCTCTTATTAACGGGATTACAGCACAACGAAACGTGCAACGATTCCTGAGCAGTATATTGCTGGCAGCTCTGCTTGGTTCGCTAGCCGGGCAGGCAGTGCAGGTCAGAGCTGCGGACCTCCCCTTCCAGGCTGGGGAGAAACTGGCTTACCGGATTTCCTGGTCTAATTTCATGGAGGCAGGCAAAGCGGAACTGGCTGTTACACAAACCGGCCCCGGCAGTCCCACCCTCTACCGGTTCCTACTGATTGCCGCGACCACTCCCGCGATTTCGACCATCTATCCCTTTAAGGATGAGTTTTCCTCCCTGTATGACACGGCTGCGGGGGCGCCTTCTCATTTTGAAAAGAGATTCGTAGAGCGAAAGCGAGTAGTGCGGGAGACCGTGGATTTTGACCAGTTCGGCCGTCTTGCTGCAATCGCTGTTCCCAGGAAGCCGGTCCAGAAGGTGCCTATTGAACTGGGAACTCAGGATCCTGTTTCCGCTCTCTACCTCATCCGAACACTCAACTTCAAACCTGGCCTGCAAATCTCCTTTCCGGTTCTGGATGGTGGGAAAATCTACTTGTTGGATCTCCATGTGGCAGGAACTGATTTGATTTCCACGCAGGCAGGCAGTTTCAACACGTATCGGATCGAAATCCGCCTTCGTCGAGAGGGACTTGCACTGAATGACAAACGAATTACCCTCTGGCTGTCCAACGATGCCAAGAGGCTGCCCGTCCTGATAGCAGTGAATTTGAGCCTGGGCTCCGCGCTGATTGAATTGACGTCTATGTCCAATTGAGCGCACGACGACTTGCCATGAAACTCGTTATCCAAATTCCGTGTTTCAATGAAGAATCCACACTTCCCGTGACACTGAGCCAGCTGCCTCGCTCCATCCCGGGATTCGATGAGATTGAAACCCTGGTGGTCGATGACGGCTCCACTGATGATACTGTCAAAGTGGCGGGGCATTGCGGCGTCGACCACATCCTTCCGTTAGGGGTCCACCAGGGCCTGGGAACCGCCTTCAGTTCAGGTTTGGAGGCCTGTTTGAGGTTGGGGGCCGATGTCATCGTCAACACGGACGGTGACAACCAGTACTGTGGTGAGGACATCCGTCTCCTGGTCCGGCCCATTTTGGAGAACAGGGCCGATCTGGTGGTGGGAGTGCGCGACATCTCCGCCATCGACCATTTCTCCTGGATCAAGAAGCGGTTGCAGAAAATCGGGAGCTGGGTGGTGCGGAAAGCGGCGGGCTGTCCTATCGAAGACACCACCAGCGGGTTCCGGGCTTTCAACCGCGAAGGCGCTTTGCGGACCATGGTCTTTTCCCGGTTCTCTTATACACTGGAGACTGTGATTCAGGCTGGCTACAGCCAACTCCGCGTGACCACTGTTCCTGTGAGAGTCAACAGGAAACTGCGGGAATCTCGACTGGCCGATTCCACCTGGCACTATCTGAAAAAGTCCGGAGCCACGATTCTTCGCATTTACGCCATGTACAATCCGCTCAAGGTTTTCTCGATCATTGGGGGTACAGTATTCTTCGCTGGCTTTCTGTTGGGCATGAGGTATCTTTACTATTACCTTTCCGCGGGTGCGAGTGGCCACGTCCAGTCCCTTATCTTGTCGGCGGTTCTGCTGATTGTTGGTTTTCAAATCATGATCATCGGCCTGCTTTCTGATCTGATCAGCGCCCATCGACGCCTCAGCGAGGACACCTATTACAGGGTGCGGAAACTTGAATTGAGCCGGGAATCCACACCGGCGAAGCCCGTTGAAGCACGAGTCGAACGGGAACGACGGCAGTCGGCCCTGGCTCCCTGAATCCCGCAGCCAGAGGCGATTTTAATCCACGATGAGATTTACCGTCATTGGTCCGACGCACCCCTTCCGCGGCGGCATCTCCCATTACACCTCCCTGCTGGTACGGACCTTGCGAAGCCGCCACCAGATTCAGTTTGTCTCCTATTGTCGCCAATACCCGGCCTGGCTCTATCCGGGCAACAACGACCGGGACCCCAGCCGGGATCTGCGAATACTGGAGCAACCTGATTATCGCTTTGATGCTTTGAATCCTTTGGCCTGGGGACGCCTTCCGCAAAGGGTTTTGGCCCACACTCCCGAATTGATAATTCTTCCCTGGTCGACTGTCTACTGGTCGCCTTTCTATTATATTTTCCTGAAATCTCTTGGGAAACGAGCGGCAATCTCCGTGGTGTTTCTTTGCCACAATGTTCTGGAACATGAAGGCACAGGACTGAAATCCCGGATTTCCCGGAGAGTTCTGGTTCTAGGAGATCGCTTCGTCGTTCATTCCCTTCGTGACGAGGAAAACCTACTGGAGTGGATCGGAAGCCAGCGACGAGGCGACATCCGGGTATCTCCCCACCCGGTTTACGAGCATCTTCGCACTTCTCTCCTCGACAAAAGGTCCGCACGAGCGCGGTTCGGCCTTACGGCCGAGCGCGTACTGCTCTTCTTCGGGTTTATCCGGGAATACAAGGGGCTGCGCTACCTGCTGCGGAGCCTTCCCTTGATCCACCAGCATTTCCCAGTTCACCTCCTTATTGCAGGAGAAGCTTGGAAGGATCGCCGAGTTTACCAGGAACTCATCCGGGAATTGAGACTTGAGCAGTCAGTGACTTTGAATTCTCAATACATCCCGAACGAAGAGGTGGCCAGCTACTTTGCTGCATCCGACCTCGTGGTGGTCCCATATGTCAGTGCCACCCAGAGCGGAATCGTGCAACTGGCCTTCGGATTTCGCAAGCCAGTGGTAGTGGGGGCGGTGGGTGGCTTGCCTGAAGTCGTGGAGCACAAGAAGACAGGTTACCTGGTGCCTCCGCGTAGTCCCCAGGCAATTGCCGAGGCGGTGCTGGATTTCTATGGGGCCAACCGGGAATCGGATATGATTGAAAATATCGAAAAGATCCTGCCCCGATTCTCTTGGCAAAAGATGATGGAAACCATTGAAGGCCTGGCTGGAGGTTGCGCTCCGAATCAAATGGAACACGCCCAGGACTTTCGGAAATGACGCAACCCCGCACGTTCCTGGATCGTTTTGATTTCAAGGATGCCTATCTCGCCAGCCGGCCCATCAAGGCAAATAAGATCTTGCGGGTGCTCGAGCGGGAGATGGGAGAACTCTCTGCTGCCACACTGCTGGACATCGGCTGCAGCCAGGGTGGAATCACTGAAATCATCGGAAGATCCTTTGCCCTGGCAGTGGGCTTGGATCCCGATCCCATTGGGAATGCAGAAATCTGCTCCACACGGTTTGTGCAGGCCGATGGGTGTCGATTGCCCTTTGCCGCCGCGAGTTTTGATGCGGTACTGCTGAACCACGTGCTGGAGCATGCTGCCACGCCTGCACTGTTGCTGGAGGAGATTCGACGAGTGATGAAGTCCCGCGCCGTTTGTTATCTGGCTTGCCCGAACCGCTGGACCATCGTGGAACCTCACTATCGACTTCCATTCCTTTCTTGGCTGCCTAGATCCTGGGCTCACTGTTACGTCCGATGGATGAGGCGTGGGCCTCGTTACCTGGATGTGTTGCCTAGCTACTGGCAACTCAGGGATTTGACCCGTGGATTTAAGGTCTCCCATTTAACCCTCGCTTTCCTAAAACGGCCGGACCTCTTTTTTCCAGACGACCGTGACATGCGAGACAAGGTCAAATGGGTGAGTTGGATGCCGGAGAGTCTGTTGGGATGGCTTGTGCCTCTTGCTCCAGTATTCGTCTTGATCTTACGGAAGTGAGAATGAAGGAGCCCTGGGGGAGGGATCTTGCTCAGGAGCAAAAATCCCACGCTGGCCTACTTATTTCGTCGTTACCTGGCCCGGCGGCTTCTGCCGAGTGTCTCAGCCGGCAGATTCCTGGAGATCGGGATAGGCAGCGGCGACTTTTATCAGGAAGTGGAATCCGCCGGATTCTCCGGACTGTGCCTGGACTTGAACCCACGGTTGATCCAAAAGCACCAGGTGAGGAAACCCCCACCA
>JBGPHY010000441.1:0-5304 GCA_041484625.1 Terriglobia bacterium
ACAAGGGGCTGGGCGTCGGGGCAGAAGTGGGCGGACTCGTTGCTCTGCAGGGATCGGGAGGCGGATTGGGCTTGTTCTCCGCCAATGGTAGTTATCACTTCATAGGACAGCGCAAGGCCGCGCCGTTTCTTACCGGCCGCTATTCGTGCGTGTGGGCGCACGGGCAAAGGAATCTGGCCAATTTCGGTGTCGGGATGAATTACTGGATCCGGAAGAGTCTGGGGATCCGGTTCGAGTTCCGCGACCACATCTACACCGATAATTCCAATCGTCAACTGTTGGGTTTCCGGATAGGCATTGTATTTCGTTAAACCCCGCTCCGAGCGGCGTAGCATATCAGTATGTAGCGTGGAGTCGTTCTTGACTCCGTGGTCTTTTGCTCAGCCAAAAACCGCAGATCCTCCCAAGCGGACAAGCCTCTGGAACCGGACATGCCCGCCAGCAAGACGCTAACCCCTGCCCATCATCAAAAATGCCGGAGCCGGGTGCCGCTCTCTTAGATTTTTGAATTGCAGATAAGCGGATCAATCAACAGCGAGTCCGGCTTGGGAAGACCTTGGCACTCCAGAAATAGAAGGTCACATCTGATTATTCATTCTTTGCTTCTGGCTTGCAGCATTCGGGGCGCCGGTTTGCCGTCTTGCCTTCGCCGTTGCTCCAGATTCCGCAGTGCAGTGACAACACTCCCGCAAGGATTCACTCCAGTGACGTTCACCCATTCCCGCAATATCATCACGCACCGCGTCCTTCCCCCCCCTCGGTTATCTCCGCCAAACGAGTCACACCAACTACTGCGGGACGGTTCCCTCCCGAAAAAGGTCACACCGGTTGTTGCCTCGCGTTGTCTGAAGGTACCCAGCCCCGGGCCGGCAGATTCCTCAGCAGTCGCCACATGCGTCCTTTCTGTTCTCTTAAGAAATCGGAATCACAGGTCACCCGAGTGCAATTTGTCAAGCCATTAAACAATAATCAGATGTGACCCCACAATCTCCAAAGGAGCGGTACCGTCCATTGCACGGTGTTACATGAGTTTAATGCATTGTTTTGCCCTTGATTTGCCGGCGGGGGCATAATACTTTTGGTTTCAATCTTTCTTCAGGGACCAACGATGTAATCTCTTCATCGAGATTCAATGCTCTTTCACCGTCGGGTCCTGGAGGTTGCTCCGCGGGGAGGTGTTTCGTGCCAATATTGACTACGGCCGGAATAGGTGCTGTAGCCGGCCTCGTGGTCTCCAGCTGGCAGGGATTCAAGGATCCTCCGTGGGAGGGTTTTTTCATTAGCAAGTTTGTACGCAGTATCCTTGTCGGAGCAGCGGCTGGTTGCATATTCTTCTATGCGGATGCTGCAGGAATCTTTTCAATCGACAATCTTGGGGTGCTGGCCTTTGCAATTGTGGCGGTCGAGCGAGTTCTAGGAGAGTCTTACAAGGGCTTCTTCCGGAAGGGTGCGCATGCTGAATACTTCAAATTGCTCCGCAGCTTGGGGGTTCCAGACAACAACCGCTTTGTCAAGCTCTTGGCGGGGTGCGGATTCATCATTGGCGCTTTCTGGCTTTTCTGGTTACTGGCGCGCTGGCTAGCCCATTTGGTGGCCGGGTTCGGCACTCTTTCGCTACCTGGCCTGATCATTGGAGTCCTTACCGGGCTGCTGGTCGGCACGGGAGGGGCGCTGAAAGATTCCCAGTTTGAAGGATTCATAGCGACGAAGTTTATTCGGAGCCCGATCGTCGGTGCGATGACCGGGATGGTAATCATCCACTTCTCGACGTCCTGGTTCATGGTCGTCCTTGCTTCGATCGGTGGTGAGAGGGTAGGGGTCGAGCTTTACAAGACGTTCTTGAAACGCCATGTGAGGGGCATTCACGCCAATCGGCCCATTCAGCATCCTGTCTGGCTGGCCCGGCGTGGCTTCTTTGCACTGTCTTTCGGCTTGGCCGTCGCCGCTTGCCTGGCCCTACTATTTGTCTAACGGAAGAAATGGAGTGTGAGTCGAGGAATATAGACGAGGGCGGCGAAGCGGAGGAGCCGGCCACTTGTGCCAGTGATGAGAAAGGGGCCGAATCGCACGCGGAACGCTCCGGCCAGGAGCGTGATGACATAGAATGGCGGTATGCCTATCGCAGAGCTGATGAACACCAGGACCAGCTGCCTGGATCGCATCTGCGCGAATCGCTCTTTCCAGACTTCCATCATCCGGCCCACGTGGTCCAGGCGGTATGGCACTACTCCCCGGCCTGCCCAATAGAGTGCGCATTTGCCTGCCATCTGCCCCGCGCTGGTCAGCAAAACCAGGGCCAATAGGTCAGCCCGGGAACGGGCTAAAGCGGCAAAGGACAGCAGCACAACCTCTCCGTTCACCCAGGGGACAAGAGCACTCAAGATGGAGAGCAGGAAGCACCCGAGGTACAGCCCGGCCTCGCTTATTTGGTGCCAAGAGTCCATGCCGTTTCCCTCCCGACCTCTTCGGCGGCCTCGGACTTGCCAGCCAGCAGAAGTTCCGCCTCGAACCACCACCGCGGACGGTATACGATCCGAATGGGTATTTCTGTGAATGGAGATTGGGAACCATAAGTGATGCTAAACTTGGACAATTCTCCGCTTGCCAGGTTGCGTGTTTCGAACTCGCTCTTGATGGCTCCATGATAGGTGCGGCCGTTTATGGTGTCCTCCTGCACGTGCTGCGACGATCGTCGTGTAAGTTCGTAGAGGGATCCTGCGTAAACGAAGCAGCAACGGGACTGCCGTTCTGCATTGGCCTGCCCCGACCTTCGCAAGCTCCCGACACTATCGTGTATCAATCCTTTCAGTGCATAGAGGAATCCCGGCTCAGTACCATCGGGAATTCGGACTTGCCGGATTGGGCCGCCCTTTTGAGGAAGCTGCCTCAACAGGGCGTCCGCGGTCCGATAAGTAAAATCCTCAGGTAACAACAAGTGCAGGACCGTACTTTGTGCGAACCCTTGGGTCACGGAACTGCGGATCCCTTTGAATGAGTGCATTGTGCCAGACCGCGACACTGCTATTTTGGCCTGCTCTATGGACGCTTCCTCCGACTCGGTCATCACCCCGACAAGTTCCGCCGACGAGCCTGCGACGCGCTCGCTAATGTAGCCCCAACGGTTGATTCGCATAGGGGCGCGTTCCGGATCGGAGCCGATCAATAGTTCTACCACCTGGCTGCCGTCCATTCCTTCACTCCAGGCGATTCGCCCTCCTCCGACATCCTGGCGGCTAATCCAGAACAACAGCAAACGTACCCGAGCCGTCATCGTGTATTGGCAGGTAGCAATTGCCTCATGGGATGGTGCTCTGACACCAGGATCAATATTGCGTTTGACATCTGAAGTGATTCCCAGGCTGCCTGGTCCCCCAAGAGCAAGCACCAGTGAAACAAAATTCCAAAAGTACATTTTCGAATTCCGCCCAGTCATATCCCCCTCCAGTCTATCCGGCTTCAAAACTTGGGTCTCACAAAGAGAACGAAGTAAAGCATCCATGTAGCGCCGTAGGGCATCAGGAAGTATTGGCGCCGGATCATCCATTCTTGAAACGGGCCGACTAACGATTTAAACTTGCCTGGCGTGTAGTCCTGAACGAGCATCTTGAACAGCAATTCGTTGAACATCCGCATACTGCCGATGGAAGCAAGGAGCAGGAAGCCCAGACTTGCAGTGTGATACGAGGCGATGAGTCCGCCAAGTGCGCCGAATGTCGGGCTCTTCAGGAACTTCCGAAATGAGAACCCTTCAATGGTCCCGTCCTTGTAAGCTCCCGCAATGGCCTCCGCTAGACCGATGCCTCCTCCCACAATGCACCCAACCATTAGAAAAGGTATCGAGTCAGGAAGTAGCCGAAATAGCCGGTAGCAGCCATAGATCCCTGCCAGGAAACCCACACCCAGCAGAAGCCGCGCGAAGGAGTTATGGATGACGCCTTTGACGCAATGGATCTGTGTTGGGATTCGGTACTCTTCCTGGGGTTCGACACGTAGAAAGAGTTTCCAGAATTCCGTGATGATGCGGGTCAGGGCGAAGACTGACAGGTAAATGACAAACAGGCTCTGGTCGTCGGTAAGATGCCACGCAGCCAGGATCCACGATACACTTGTGGCAAATACGAGTTCCCGCACAAAACGGCGTACGAGGAACGATTCGTGGGGAGAATCTTTATATGCCCCGTAGAGCGCTGCATGAAAACCCGCTGCCAAGCCGATTACAATGGAAATAAGTGCACCCATGGCCTCCCTCCTTTACTTCAAAGGGGTTGCTCGCCCCTCCGGGAACGAGCATTCAATCCAACCTCAATCTGAGTTCAGCCAATGCAATCGAGAAGCCAGACTAGAAGTGGTTGAATTCTTTGGCCGGAATGCGTTTGCAGAGAAGAGTTTGGCTGCCAGAAAAAGTGGCAGTGAAAGTAAAACATTGCACTGACGTTCATCCAGAACGAGGCGATTGAAATCTAAGGAGAGATTCAGCACCAGCCGTTCTAAACCGGGTTTCTTGGTGCACTTCAAAGGCGTGAATCACCAGTGGAGGAAGTACCCACCCTGTATAGGTGGCGGTGAGATTTGGTCGCCAACGAGCAGTCGGGTCGGGTGACCGGTCAGTTTGGGGCCTTGTGACAAAGCCCATGAATGGTGGGTGAGCAACAGGCCAAGACTGTAAGGAGAGTAAAGCTTGAGCAGTCCTCGAAAGGGAAGTTGTGGATGCCGACCCGCCGGAGAAAGGGGGAAGGCCGAGCAGACAGGGATTGAGCAGAAAGTTTGGTGCCGCTCCTTCAAATTTCTAAATGCTCATAAGCTGGTCAATGGACAGCGAGTCCGGCCTGGGAAGAAATTTGACACTTTGTATAACACTTCAAGCGGCCATGGCGATGGCGCTTTGCTGGTAGCCGCAACTGATACATTGATAAACGCTCCTGGAATATTTGAAGTGAGCGGCCGCTCTCACGTTTCCTTCTTCACCCTCTTTCCCCATCTCCTTTGTCTCATTATGCTTCTGTTTAATACTGGATTTTGAAAGATTTGGAAATTCAAAGGAGCGGCACCATCTACCTAGTTGTCGATTGCTGCGGGGGAGGGTGGTGAATAGAGTAGCTAATAATGAGATGTGAACCCAATTCCTCTCCATGTTCCCCGGCACCAATTCCCTCCAAGCCATGAAGCCAAGCTAGTTCGGACGCTTAGTACTGCTATTCGTAATTACGGTGACGTATTTTTTCATGGTCCTCAAGCAGCCGGTTCCATCTGAAGTGGGGCGATTTTCGATAGTAGGGCAGCCAGATCTTTGCGGGTGAAGGTCCA
>JBGPHY010000442.1:0-5299 GCA_041484625.1 Terriglobia bacterium
CCTCAATAGCGCAGCCAATCACCCTGCCAGTCAATAGATTCCTGTCCATGACTCTGTGCTCTCTGCGTCCTCCGTGGTGGATTTGCTACGTTCACCACAGAGAACACAGAGGCCACACAGGATCAAAGCACGAAACGCTCGATTCCATCCTTGAGGACATTGACGTTGAAATTGATCAGTAATCCTGTCTTCATCTTGGCCAGCTTCATGTAGGTCAACAGCTGGGCCCGGTGAATGCCTTTAATCTCCTCGACCGACTTCAGTTCGACGATGAGTTGTTGCTCGACCAGCAGATCAACCCTGTACCCGCAATCCAAACGAACCTCCTTGTAGTCGACTGGGAGGGGATGTTGAAGAGAGAATTCGATGTGGTTCAGTTGCAGTTCATGGGCGAGGCACTGTTCATACGTCGATTCCAGGAGCCCCGGCCCGAGCACCCGATGAACCTCAATAGCGCAGCCAATCACCCTGCCAGTCAATAGATTCCTGTCCATGACTCTGTGCTCTCTGCGTCCTCCGTGGTGGATTTGCTACGTTCACCACGGAGAGCAGAGAGGGCATTGAAGACTCTCCTCTAGCTCTCAAATCTCAGGAAATGAAACCCCCAGGGCTCAAGTCCGACATACAGCCCGGGGTCACGGAGTTCATTGCCACTTCGCAGATAGACTTCCCCGCTGAAGAGATCGGTCAAGTGCCAGGTTCGTCCGGCAAGGGCGTTCCAGGGGAGGTGCACTCGTCCCTGCGCGCTGGAATTGGAAAGGTTCACCACGACCAGGAAGCACTCTTCGCTATGGTGCCAGGACCAGGCGACCAGATTTGAATGGGTAGTGTTGTCAGGCCATCCACTGCGTTCACAGAGTGCCCACTCTCCTTCCCGAAGGGCCGGGCTGCGGACAACTTCCAGGAGACGGGAATAGAAAGACTGCAACTGGTGTTCCACCGGTTCAACGGGGCGACGACCCAACTGTACAGGCAGCTTTACGCGGTATCCCTCAAATTGGCCGTCATGGAACAGCCTCGCGCCGGGCAGAGTGGCCACTGTGACGGCTGCAGTAAGTAATTGCGCTGGAGCAAAAGTCTGGCTCGCCCGAGGCTCGTCATGGTTTTCGATGAAGCGGACCAATCGGCCCTGGTAGGCCAGGTCGGCCAGCAGAAGTAGCCGCACACTGTCTGCCGAGTCGTGAATTAATCGGTCGTAGAGCCGCTTATCGTAGCAGTAGTCAAACCCTTGCTGCTGAAGCTCCCACTCTAAGTCCCAATAGGTCTCGGCGATGAACAGGAATTCCGGGAATTGCAGACGAACCTCGGAGATCACAGCCTGCCAATACTCCGCCGCTGGAAGCGTCCCTGCCCGCAACCCCCAGGTTCTCTCGAAAATTCGGTTGATCAGCAGCATGGCCATGTCGCACCGCACTCCATCACACTGTCGGGCGATGCCGCAGAGTGTGGAGGCCGCTGCCCGGCGAAGTTGCGGGTTGAAGACATTGAGTTGGGCGGTGTCAGTCCAGGGCGGAAAGTAGGGATCGCGACCGCAGGCCAGCACGTGGCCGCCGGTTTCGAAGAATTCGGAAGGATGGAGCGATAGATGCTCGTTGTTCCCTTGGATGAAGTATTCCGAGTGCTCCAGTATCCAGGGGTGGTCAGGGGCAACGTGGTTGGGGACATAATCGAGTAGCAGCCGCAGGCCTCGCCGGGCCAGGTTGTCCCGCGCCACTGCCAGGCCTCCGGGTCCCCCCAGGTGACGATCGACCACATAACGGTGGATGCAGTAAGGGGACCCCACGACATCCTCGAGGGAGTAGTCTGGCAAGGCCCTCTCGTACTCCGCGAGAAGAACTGGAAGGGTTCTGGAGATCTGGGTCCCCGCAGGACTGCGCTCCCAGACACCCATCAGCCAAACGGCATCGGCTCCCAGGGAGGCCAGGCGATCCCACTCTTCAGCGGAAACAGTGTTCAATGTGAGTTGGCACTGATTCTGTTCACTGAGTTCCTGCAGCCAGACCCAGGTATTGATTTCGTAAATGGTGGGATTCTTGGGCCAGGACATGAGAGCCTCCTCTGCAAATGCCTCCCAGGGGGAGCGACGCTCTTGGCAGCGATGGCCTCCGGCGGACGGAACGGTTTAGCGCTGTTGTCATCATTTGACGAACCGGATAAGCCCAAAGCCTTCTGGTTGGTGGAACGACGGTTTGTTGCCGGGGTTGGGACTCCAACTCATGAATCGACGCTTACTGTCGTCACCCGGCCCGTCTGCGCGATATAAGTTGAGGCGCCACTCCTGTCCTGGACGCAGGCCGTCAATGCGGAGGGATTTCAGCGGGATCTTCATCTCGCAAGTCCAGAGATGATTCTTGGAATCGACCCGAGTGGCATGTTCGAACCCGGAATCCCAGCCCGCTTCATTAAATGGTTCCTTTTCTTTGTTGATTTCCAGGTCGATCCATTGGTTGTTGGGCGAGACTTCGAACTCATAGTAGTGCAGGGGCCGCCGCGGATCAGGATTCAGGAAAACCTCCACCACATCGCGATTCCAGAGTTCCCAGCGCTCCTTGCTGGTCCCCTCCCCTTCGTAAATGTTCAGGACGCCATACTTGCACCAGAAGGCAAAATAGACTTGACTCGTGGACCACAGGCTGGCCACGTAGGTTTCGGCTTCATGAATCCGTTGTCCACTGTTCCAATCAACATCACAATGTTGACGCTCAGCCTTCTTCCACGCCGACTTTTCCAAATTACCGTCTGGGGCGAAGTCTTTGGAAAGGTACCCGGAGTTAATTTGCGAAGTACTTTGATAAAATGGCTCGGGACTCATGATCGCTCCTGAGAAAGACGTGTCCATCTTTGAACCTGAGAAACTCAGGCAGATGACACCAATTAGCCCGCATCCTGGTAGACAGCGCAAGACCTTCGAAGAAATCATAGATCAATAGGTCCCTTTCTGATCGTTCGGGTAGTCTGAAACCGGGCTTAAACTGAAGATCCTTATACGAACTTTAGCAAACTCCGCGAGGTTTGGCTACCTGTTTCTGTCGATCTTTCTTTTTCTGACGTTTCTCTTTTTTTCGGCCCTTTTTAGTGGCGACGAGTTCTTCCTTGTGCTATTACTTGTAGGGCGGCTGGGTCAGCCGCCTCAGTTCGGGGTTTCACAGTTGATGGCTTGTGAAGCCTCGGGTCCTACAATAGGGGCGACATTCCGCCCGTCTGACTGAGAAATTTTGCAAGAATTTCGATTGCTTCCAGAGGGAATGGTGAACCACCTGCCGGACCGCGGTGGAGGAACCACTCACGGCCGGTGGCTCGCCAGGGCGACAGCGGTCGCGCGGCTCGCCCTCCCGGATTTTTTTAACCGCTTTTGATCCATTAGGAATTCGGCCACGATATTTCTCGAGGGAGGCCCGTAATTGTGAAGAACCGTATCTGGCTGTTGTTTGCTATTGTCACCACTCTGTCTTGGGGTGTCTGGGGGGCCTTTATTGAAATCCCTGAGAAGGCCGGATTTCCTGCCACGCTGGGTTATTCAGTATGGGCGCTGACTATGATCCCGTGTGCGATTGTGGCCCTGAAGATTATCGGATGGAAGCTGGAGGCCGACCCCTATTCGGTTTTCCTGGGATCCACGGTTGGGTTGCTGGGTGCCGGAGGACAGTTGATCCTTTTTGAAACCCTGCGGCTGGGCCCGGCATACCTCGTGTTTCCCATTATTTCCCTCTATCCGGTAGTCACCGTGATCCTTTCATTGGCCATCTTGAAGGAACGAGCCAGCCGCCGGGCATCAGTCGGGATTGCTCTGGCACTAGTGGCGATGGGTTTGCTTTCCTACCAACCGCCCAGCGGCTCTTCGGCCCAGGGCTATTTGTGGCTGGGGCTGGCCGTTGTTGTCTTCTTCATGTGGGGAATACAGGCGTTTGTGATGAAATTCTCCAACGAGCGTATGAAAGCCGAGAGCATCTTTTTCTATATGATGGCTACGGTCCTCGCGCTTGTCTCGGTGGCCTTGCTCATGACCGATTTTAGCCAGTCCATCAACTGGGGATTCAAAGGGCCTTACCTGGCGGCACTCGTGCAGGTTCTGAATGCGATCGGGGCGCTGTGCCTGGTTTACGCCGTCCGTTACGGCAAGGCCATCGTGGTGGTCCCTATGACTTCCCTGGCGCCGGTGCTGACCATCATTATTTCATTGATCATTTATGGAGTGATCCCGCATCAGGTCCTGATGGCCGGCATGGTCTTTGCCAGTACTGCAATCTACCTGATGGCGGAGTAAGAGAGAGGTTCCAGCATTGTCCCGGCCAACGATGCCCATGAGGCCACCGGATTACCCCTTAATAAAGCTAAGCCTTTGTCGCCATGACTTTTCGTGAAGCAACGAGAACCAGGAGTTTTGCTGATGACTAAGCGACCCGAGAACAATCAACGAAGTTGGAGCAGCCTTTCCCGTGTTTCGACAGCTTTGGCTTGGTTCCTTTTCTTGGGTTTATGGGGTCCCAGCCTTCAGGCAGAACCGCCTGCTTCTGACCCGTTCACTGTGATCCCATCAGTGCTCAAACCGGGTCCTCGCATGACCCCTTATTTGCGCTATCAGGTAGACCAGGCTTGGCAACAGGACGCACTTCGATACTCGGAACTGATCTCGATCCATCATGAAGATGAATTGCTGAAGCTGCAACAGCGCATCCGGGTCGGACTACTCTCTTTGCTGGGAGGGCTTCCCGAGGAGAAGACTCCCCTGAACTCGAAGATTACCGGCCAGATATCGGGGGATGGATTTCATGTGGAAAAGGTGATCTACGAAAGTCTGCCCGGATTCCATGTGACCGCCCTGCTTTATCTTCCGGACGGTAGCAACACGCGCCGTCCTGCCATCCTGGTGGCGTGCGGGCACTCGCCCCAGGGAAAAATCTACTATCAGAAGCTGTGCCTGCGCCTGGTCAAGCGGGGCTATGTCGCATTGTGTTGGGACCCGGTCGGGCAAGGGGAGCGCAGTCAGTTCTGGGATGCCGTCCAATCCAAGAGCCGCTATAACCTGGTTTGCGGCGAGCATGCCGTCATGGGAAACCTGGCTTACCTGGCTGGGGCTAACCTGGCCCGTTGGGAAATATGGGACGGCATCCGTGGATTGGACTACCTGCTCACCCGGCCGGAAGTTGACCCCGAAAGAATCAATGTCACCGGCACCAGCGGGGGTGGATTCCAAGCTGCGCACATTGCGGCCGTGGATGGGCGGATCACAGCGGCGGCCCCCTCCTGTTACTTGAGCGCTCTTCCCATGCGCATGAACAACCGGATCTTCGAGGACCCC
>JBGPHY010000443.1:0-5295 GCA_041484625.1 Terriglobia bacterium
CCAACGCCGACAGAAGTGAACACAGCTTTTATAAAGACCATCCGGATTGGGTTCAGCGAAAAATCACCGGAGAACCAGCGGTCTTTGGTGGGGGAGCGGCCTTCTGGGTCCGGGAAGGTGACGAGGATGTATGGATCAGCCCTTACGCTAAAGAATGGCGCAAAATCTATATGGAGCAAGTGCGACAGATCGCGGCGAGTGGGATTGATGGCGTCTACGTTGATATCCCCTACTGGATGACCCATTTCGACGGCTGGGAAGACAGCTGGGCCAGCTTTGACGAAAACACAGTAACTGCCTTCAAAGTTCGAACGGGGTTGAATGCCAGGAAGGATGTCAAGCTGGGTGACTTCAGCGACCCCGGATTTCGGCGTTGGGTGGATTTTCGCATTCAGACTCTCACCGAGTTCATGAAAGAAATCGACGCCAACGTAAAGGCTGCAAATCACCGGTGCATGACAATTGCCGAGATCTACCCAGGGATCGAGGAGACTGCGGTTCGCGTCGGTGCCGATGTCTACCAGATGTACGAAGTAGTCGACGCCATCGCTCATGAATACGAGTACGACTCAGGTGACCATATGGCTGGTTCGAAGAGTCCGCTGGATTGGTTTGGACATTTGATCGGCATGCACAGCTTCAGGTCTTTTGCAGGCGGTAAGGCTTCCTGGATGCTGAATTATTCCTGGGATGGCGAAAAGAAAATTGATCCGAAAGAAGCCATGAAAAACCTGTTCATGGCCCAACTGATGGCCGGGTCGAATTCCTGGGATGCACGGGGCCACGTGATGTCCGGATCCAACGACATGGAAACCCGAAAGATCGTCTTCCAATGGATTGCCGAACACGAAAAGATCTTTTACCAGCCGCGGCTTCCCATTCATCCAATTGGCGTCTACTTTTCCCCGCAAACTCGAAATTACTTTCCTGAGGAATTCATGGAGGCCTACAAAGGGATAATGGCGTTGCTTTTGCACGCCCATCTGGAGTTTCAGGTTGTAACCCCGCGGAACCTTAGAGACTTCGGAGGCGAACTGCTGATTCTCCCGGATGCCCGCTGCCTGAGTAATTCAGAACTGGATATCCTCAAATCATTCGTGACTTCCGGCAAGACCTTGGTGGTTACAGGCCAGACCGCCAATTACGACGAGAGAGGAGGAACTCGGGCATCAAATCCCATTCAAGAGTTCCTGGGGATAAATAAACCGAATCAAAGAGCCGCTAAGCCGACCCGGCCGAAATACCTCTTCGAGCCTGATTGTCCAGGCAGAGTTTATTTCAAGGAGCTTAGAGGAGAATTTAACACTTTTGCTTCTGGGGGAACTTATCAGGAAGCCTCCTTCTACAAGTTTCAGGATCGGTTCGTGAGAAGCCTGATGGAGGTTTCGAAGTATCAGCCTGCTGTTGAGATCACAGCATCACCTTATTTGGCAGCACAATTTGCCCGAGTGGATGGCAAGCCCCATGTGTTTCTTGCTAATTTCAAAGGGCTCAAGTCCAAGGAGGTCATTCAGCAAATCCCTGAGCGTAACGTTAAGCTCTCATTTGTGGCCCAACCCGATGCTCACGTTTATATTCTTCCCTTTCTGGGAAGGGTTGACGAAATCAAAGGAAAGTGGGAAAAGGGGAAATTGACCTGTGTGATTCCAGAGATCCGCAAAGGTGCCGTGGTATGGTGGGAATGAGAGGCAGGATGCTTTTGTGAAAATCCCGTTATTGGTAGGCACGCCGGCCGCGTCGTTTGCGGGAAGCGTGGGCTTTTGAATCTACAAGGAGACAAAGGAGTCAAGTGGAGCGACACATGGAATCTAATAGAGAAAGGCAATGGAGACTCTGCACTATTCTTTTGTTTGTATGTCTCCCAACTCTCGCTATTTCCTGTGGGGGGTCAAGAGTGCGACAGGTCAATATCGAGGGCAAGAACATCCGAGTCGAAGTGAATCAGTTAATGCATACTCGGTTGGTGGCAAAAATGGACGGCAAGGAAATAGTCCTGGGAGAATTCGTGCCGTCAGAGTCCATTACTGCCGCCGGAAAGGATATCGCCGACTTTGCTCTCATCAGCAACGGACAGGAGGAAATCAGCGACCGGTTGGGCGTTGGCCGCCGCTTTATCCTGGCAGGAAAGGCCCGGTCACTGGAAAAGAGGTTGGAGGCTACAGTCTATGAGGAATTCCCCCACATGGTCTTCATTGAGGTCTTCTACACCAACACTGGGAATTCCGATCTCTCTATGGACGGTTGGACCAACCATCATTATGTTATCCTGGCGCCCCCAGGCTCCGGCGAGCCTGCCTTTTGGTCCTACCAGAGCGGCTCATACGAAAAGAGGCCGGATTGGGTGCTCCCGTTGAGAGCCGGTTTCAACCAGGAAAATTACCTGGGAATGAATGCTTCCGACTACGGAGGGGGCACACCTGTCTTGGACGTCTGGCGTAGAGATGTCGGTGTCGGAGTTGGGCATGTTGAGTTGTCGCCCAAGCTGATCTCCCTACCCGTGACCATGCCTGGCGGAGACCGGGCGACCTTGGCTGTACGACTCAAGAAATCGAGACTCTTGAAACCTGGAGAGACCCTGAAAACTTTTCGCACTTTCGTCGCGGTTCACCACGGAGACTACTACCAGACGTTGAGAGAATATCGCCGGGTGATGGTTAGACAGGGAGTTGAGTTTCAGCCGGCTCCCGCGTGTGCCTTTGCCCCGATCTGGTGTGCCTGGGGCTTCGGACGGGACTTCGTGCCCAGCCAGCTCTACAACGCTTTGCCCATCGTCAAGAAACTGGGCTTCACTTGGGTCACCCTGGATGACGGGTGGCAGACTGCAGAAGGCGATTGGTTCCTGAACAAGAAGAAGTATCCCAACGGTGATCGCGACATCCAGGCCCTGGTGGGAAGGATTCATTCCGAGGGATTCAAGGCCCAACTCTGGTGGGCTCCTCTGTCGGTGGATCCGGGCACGGAGTTGATCAAGAAACATCCCGAACAACTTCTGTTGAATGCCGACGGCTCAAAACAGAAAATCAGCTGGTGGGATGCCTGGTACTTGTGCCCTGCCCTGCCCGAGGTGGTAGAGTACCACCAGGCATTGGTTGTGAAGGTAATGAAGGAGTGGGGTTTTGACGGCTTGAAGCTCGATGGCCAGCATATGAACGGGGTTCCGCCCTGTTACAACGCAGCCCATCATCATGCAGTTCCGGAAGCATCGGTGGAAGCCCTGCCTGCCTTCTTTAAGGCAATCCACGATACGGCACGCAGCATCAAGCCGGACGCACTGGTTGAGTTCTGCCCTTGCGGGACTGCCTACTCCTTCTTCACTCTGCCCTTCATGGATATGTCAGTGGCTTCCGATCCCGGAAGCTCCTGGCAGATCCGCTCCAAGGGCAAAACACTCAAAGCACTGCATGGCGACTCGACTGCTTATTTTGGAGACCATGTAGAGCTAAGTGACGGGGGGGATGATTTCGCTTCGACCGTTGGTATTGGTGGAGTGGTAGGCAGTAACTTCACCTGGCCTGTGGGCTCTGCCAAGAAGCAGAAACTGGACCTGACGCCCCTCAGAGAGAAGCTTTGGGAGAAGTGGATCAGGATCTACAAAGACAAAATGCTCTCCAGGGGAGAATACCTAGGTGGAATTTACGATCTCGGCTTCGATAAACCTGAAGCTCATGCGATCCGCAAGGATGGAAAAATGTACTACGCCTTTTACGCCCCGCAGTGGAAGGGGCGGCTCGAACTGCGGGGTTTGGACAAGCGAAGTTATCGCGTCACTGACTACGTGAATAAAAAGGACCTGGGGAGAGTCAACGGGCCGTTGGCAGCTTTGGATGTCGAATTTCAACAGCACCTCCTGCTGGAGGCCAGGCCGGATTGAAGCTCAACGCAACCTGTGGACGCAACCGAATACCCATTCAATAAAAGGAGGCAACATGATTTCGACATCAGCCCATCGTCGCGTCTTCCTCAAATGGCTGGCCGCTGCCCCAGTCTTTGCGACCTTGGCCGCACGCGCCTTTGCACAGAAAGCAGCAACTGCCGTAGGTAAAGCTTCAACTCTTGATGTGTACCGTCGGATCGGCGTTCGGCCCTTCATTAACGGCCGGGGCACCTGGACATACCTGAGCGGCTCGCTCGAACTGCCGGAAGTGCGCCGGGCCATGGAGGCCGCCGCGCACCACTTCGTGGACATGTTCGAATTGCAGCGGGCTGCAGGCAAGCGGCTGGCTGAGATTTCCGGGGCGGAATCGGGCATGGTGACCTCAGGGGCGGCGGGGGCCATGGCGGCGGCGACGGCCGCCTGCATGGCAGGCAAAGACCAGGCCAGGATCTGGCAACTGCCGGACACTACCGGGCTCAAGAATGAAGTGGTCATGCTGGGCGGTCGCAGTGCCTTTGACAGTGTCATCCGGCTGGCCGGTGTCCGGCTTGTTCTGGCACATTCCCATGAGGAATTACAGGCTGTAATCAACCAGAAGACCACAATGGTTTACACCACCTGGCGCGGCGAGCGCCTTGAAAAGGCCGTTACCATCGCCCGGAAAGCAGGTGTCCCGCTGCTGCTGGACGACGCTGCGGGCATCCCGCCTTTCGAGAACCTCACTCTCTACGCCAGAATGGGCGTCGACCTCTATTGCTTTAGCGGGGGCAAGGGCTTGCGGGGCCCCCAGTGCTCCGGGCTCCTATTGGGTCGCAAAGACCTCATTGAGGCCGCCCTCGCGAATTCGAGCCCGTGGGAAGGTGCAGTCTGCCGGGCTATGAAAGTTGGGAAGGAGGAGATCATCGGCGCTTTAGCGGCCGTCGAAGCCTGGTCACGAAGAGACCTGGCCCAGTTGAACCGCGATTGGCGGAAACGCGTTGAACGAATTGCAGCACTGGTTGAGACGGTTCCCGGTGTCAGCACCGAAATCAAGATTCCTAAGGAGGGAAACAGCTACCCCACCCTGATTGTTCACTGGGATGAAAGGCTTTTCGGACTCACCATCGCGCAGTGTGACCAGCAACTGCGGGAAGGTGAGCCTCGCATCGAAGTCTTGACCTCCAACAACCCCAGCCTACTGTCGGTGATTCAAGAGGGCGATCCAAAGGATTCGAGAGCTGAGAAGGATCGGAATGAACTCAGCATCGTATCCATGACGCTTGAAGAAGGGGAAGACCTCATCGTTGGCCGGAGGCTTCGCGAGATCCTGAACCATGCGCGACACAGTGCCTCCAGACAAATAACACCCACTCCCCCAGTGGAGAGGAGAGCCTGACATGCGAAACGCCCCTCTGCTAGCTGCGACGATCTTCTCTGCTGCC
>JBGPHY010000444.1:0-5291 GCA_041484625.1 Terriglobia bacterium
ATTGCGTTGGCCACCCTTGTTGTAGGCAACGGACTCTTCAAACCCAACATTTCCACCATGGTAGGAAGCCTCTACCCGGAAGGCAGCCTCCAGAAGGATTCTGCCTTTAGCATCTTTTACATGGGGATTAACCTCGGGGGCTTTCTGGCCCCCGTGGCGGCAGAGATTCTTTCTCAACGCTACGGGTTTCGGCCGGCCTTCGCGGCAGCAGGTGGTGGCATGATGTTGTCGCTTGTGATCTTCTGGGGATTTCGTAAGCATGTGGTACAAGGGTCCAAGGAAGGGCTTCCATCATTGGGAAAGACGTCCGGGCCCCCAGTGGCGCAATCAGGCTCTCCCGATATTGAGCAAGTGCCGGGTTCGCGCCGGATCCTTGCACTGATCGTCATCTTTGCTCTGGTCGTAGTTTTCTGGATGGTTTTTTACCAGAATGGAGCCACGTTGACTTTTTGGGCCAATGACAATACTGATTGGACCCGAGCCCGAGCGCTGTTGTACCTGGCTTCATTCCTCACATTGGGCACGGTCAAACCGGATTTGGGAAACGTTTCCGGAGTGATTTCGAATGCCATTAATCCTTTTTGGATTGTGGTCTTCACTTTTCCGCTGGTGGGCCTCTGGAAGTGGTTGTCTCGAAAGGGCAGGGAACCCTCCACACCTGCCAAAATGGCCCTGGGCATGGTGTTCACCGCGGCCTCATTCTACCTGATGGGAATTGCTGCCCTCCGTGGAGGGAACCTGGGGAAGGTCTCGCCCTGGTGGCTGATCGGTGCTTATGCCCTAATCTCCCTGGGTGAGCTGATGCTCTCCCCCATGGGGCTTTCTTTAGTGTCCAAGGTAGCACCGCAGAAGTCCCGTGGCCTGATGATGGGGGCCTGGTTTGTAGCCACCGCCATCGGCAGTAAACTCTCCGTCATTGGTGTCTACTGGGAAGTCTGGAACCATTCCTCTTTCTTCTTCCTACTGGCAACCATGGCGTTAGGCATGGCCGGGGTTCTGCTCTTGTTGATGAGGCCTCTCAGAAAGGCGATGCCCGGGGTCTAAACCTCGAAAAAGGCGACACCAAACGGGAAACCCGGGTTCCGGACAGCTTTCAAACGGGTACCTTCAACCGGTAGGAAAGCAGTTGGTTTGTGCTAATCGACTTTCAATACGGCTAGGAATGCCTCCTGCGGGATGTCGACCCGGCCCACTCGCTTCATGCGGCGCTTTCCTTCTTTCTGCTTTTCCAGCAGTTTTCGTTTGCGCGTGATATCCCCACCATAACACTTGGCAAGGACGTTCTTTTTGAGGGCGCGCACGGTCTCGCGGGCAAGGATCTTGCCTCCAATGGCAGCCTGGATAGAGACTTCAAACATCTGCCGGGGTATCAACTCTTTCATCCTGTCCACCAGCGCGCGACCTCGTGGATAAGCCTGATCACGGTGGATAATGACTGACAGTGCATCGACTGTCTCCCCTGAAATCAGGATGTCAAGCTTCACCAGCGGAGATGTCCAGTAACCGGAGAAATGGTAATCCAAGGAAGCGTAGCCCCGTGACACGGATTTCAGCCGGTCATAGAAATCCAATACGATCTCGTTCAGTGGAAGTTCGTAAGTGATCAGCACCCGCGTGGAGGTGACATATTCAAAGCCTTTCTGGACTCCCCGCTTTTCCTCGGCCAGTTTGAGAATTCCCCCCACGTATTCCTCGTTGGTCATTATCAAGGCAGTGATCACAGGTTCCTCGATTGTGTCGATTTCTGAGGGGTTGGGCAGCTTAGTGGGATTGTCAATCTCAAGCACGGTCCCGTCGGTTTTGGTAATGCGGTAGCGAACTCCAGGGGCTGAATTGATCAGGGAGAGATTGAATTCACGTTCCAACCGCTCCTGCACAATCTCCATATGCAGCAACCCCAGGAACCCGCAGCGGAAACCGAACCCCAAGGCCAGGGAGGCTTCGGGTTCATAGAAAAACGAGGAGTCGTTTAGCCTCAGTTTCTCCAGGGCGTCCCTCAAGGCTTCGTACTGGTTGGGCTCAATCGGGTACAGTCCCGAGAACACCATGGGCTTGATTTCCTGGAAGCCCGGGATAGGTTCGGAAGTAGGATTAGCATCTTCCGTGATAGTATCTCCGATCTTGGTGTCGGAAACCCGTTTGATATTGGCAATTACAAACCCCACTTCTCCGACGGAGAGTTCCGCGATTTCCTGCATTTTGGGAGTCTGGATACCTACCTTTTCCACTTCAAAGACCTGCCCGTTGGAAAGTAGGCGGATACGCATGCCAACCCGCAGCGTTCCATCGATCACCCGCACCAATACGATCACTCCCCGGTACACGTCAAACCAGGAATCAAAAATTAAGGCCCTTAAGGGTTTCTCATAGCTCCCTTTGGGGGCCGGGATCTCCCGAATTATGGCCTCCAGCACATCTCGGGTTCCCATCCCCTGTTTGGCACTGACCAGCAGAGCATTCCGCGCATCCAGCCCAATAATAGTCTCAATCTGCTCTCGGATCTTCTCCGGGTCGGCATTGGGAAGATCGATCTTGTTGATGACCGGGATAATGGTCAGGTCATGGTTCAGAGCTAAGTAAGTGTTGGCCAGAGTTTGGGCTTCCACGCCCTGCGAGGCGTCCACCACCAGCAGCGCCCCCTCGCAGGCCGCCAGGCTCCGAGAGACCTCATAAGAAAAATCGACATGACCGGGGGTGTCGATCAAGTTTAATTCGTAGAGCTCGCCAATTTCGCTCTGGTAGCTCAACCTGACTGCGTGGGCTTTTATGGTTATCCCTCGCTCTCTCTCCAAGTCCATGTCATCCAGGACCTGCTCCATCATTTCCCTTTGGGAAAGCGCGCCAGTCAGCTCCAGTAAGCGATCGGCCAGCGTCGATTTCCCGTGATCGATGTGGGCGATAATTGAGAAATTTCGAATATGAAAACGATCCATGTTATCCAAAGTCCGCCGCTGACTCCGTTTACCGGGGACACTCGGCGATTGCAGGATGCTCCCCAAGCGAATCTCCCATTATAGCGGAATGACGAGGACTTGGGGAGAAAGGATCAGACAGTCATATCGGGGACCGACGGGAAGGTCACCAACGGCTCGGGGAAGCACGACTAGACAGGGCTCCTGGAGATTTGGTCCCGTGCCAGAAGAGAAGCTCCGATGATTCCGGAGGAAGTCCCCAGGGTGTTTAAAACGATCTGGCAGTCCTCGTAGCAGGGTGAGAGGACGCGCCGCCGCACTTCTTCAATAGTGGGCCGGAGCAGAACCTGGCCAGCACCGATGACCCCGCCTCCCAGCACCACCATGTCCGGGTTGAAAAAATCGATCAGGTTAGCAATGGCAGTGCCCAGGTAACGCGCCACCTCCCCCACCACAACACTCGCCATGGGATCCCCCAAGGTGGCTGCAGCTGCTACGTCTTGAGGCGTAATGGGCCGGTCCGTGATAATCTGCAGGGAGGAAGATGGGTTCAGGGCCAACCGCTCTTCTATGCGTTGGGCGATCGAGGGCCCGGAGACATAGGCTTCCAGACAGCCGGCTCTACCGCAAAAACAGGATTTGCCATCAGGGACCAGGCTGGAATGTCCCAACTCCCCGGCATACCCCCCGGCACCGCGGTAGATCTGCCGATTCACCACAATTGAGGCCCCCACTCGCGTGCCGATGGAGAGATATACGAAACTGTTTGCCTGCACGGCCGATCCCATCAGCATTTCACCGTAGGCTCCCACGTTGGCGTCGTTATCAATCACCACGGGCCAGCCTAGCTGATCGACAACGATCTCTTTGAGGTTGATCCCGTTTAGCGAAGGAATGGTTGGAGAGAGACTGATGGAGGAATCCTTGGCAGAAACCAGGCCGGGGAAGCCAATTCCTAAACCGCCGATGGAGAGAGTGTCATCTGCTTGGTTCAACTCCCGGGCGAGGGACACAACCTGACGAACCAGGCTGGACAAATCGTCGCGCTGGACATCCTGATGACGTTGGGCGCGGATTCTCCCGTCCGCACTGACCACTCCTGCTTTGATGTAGGTCCCGCCGATGTCAATCCCGATGTAGCATTCTTGCTTTCCAACCGACGAATTCATAGTCAACCGGCTTGCCAACTTCTCGGAGTTGATAATGATCTCCACCTTCCATCGAGGTCGGCTGTTGCCAGCGACCCCCCGCCCATAGAGTCCTTGATCTCTCCTGAGGAGACCAAGTCCGCTCCCATTCGTGCGAAGAGACCAGTGGGAGACATCGATTACCCGTAAAAGTAGCCCAGGATCCCACCGATGTCAAACAATTTGAAGGTGTTTGTGCCCATATATGACGGCTTTGCCTTGACATTAAGTTTGACAAAATGCTAAGTAGCATAACGAATTTGACTTTAGCCTCAGTCCAAGGTGGATCGAAGTAAGAAGACTCGAGTAATCTCCGGCTCGCAATAGTCGCGGACAGTAAACGAAGAGGATTCCGACCATGAGGTAAGTCTTCATACAGCTAGGAGCCCATGCTTCGCTCCAATGTCTTAGTCTCTGGTTCGGATGGATCTTTTCTATTGTCCATAGACCAAGCTCCGTAAATCGCAGTGCTCAAACTCATCTATAAGGAGTGTCCACGATGCTCAGGAAAAAGGTGACAATTGTAGGAGCAGGAAACGTTGGAGCGACTATCGCCCAGCGCATCGTCGATCGGGAAATGGCCAATGTAGTGATGGTCGACGTTGCCGAGGGACTGCCACAGGGGAAAGCCTTGGATCTGCTCCAATCCGGGCCGGTCGAAGGCAACGATTGCCAGATCACAGGAACCAACGACTACCGTCAGACCGTCGGTTCGGATATCGTGGTCATTACGGCGGGGCTGGCCCGGAAGCCGGGCATGAGCCGCGATGATTTATTGAACAAGAACTACGAAATTGTCAAAGGGGTCACCGAGCAGGCCGTCCAGTACTCGCCTCATTGCATCCTGGTTGTGGTCAGCAATCCACTGGATGCCATGGTTCAGACGGCTTACCGGATCTCCGGTTTCCCCCGAGAGCGGGTGGTCGGCATGGCAGGTGTTCTGGATGCCGCCCGCTTCCGGACCTTTATCGCCATGGAACTCAAAGTGTCGGTGGAGAATGTACACGCCGCTGTGTTGGGAGGCCACGGCGATACCATGGTTCCGTTGCCGCGCTATTCTACGGTCGCTGGAATTCCAATCACCGAGTTGCTGCCCAAGGAGAAGATCGATTCCATTGTGCAAAGGACCCGGCGAGGGGGTGCCGAAATTGTTGAATTGCTGAAGACGGGCAGCGCCTACTACGCGCCTTCA
>JBGPHY010000445.1:0-5287 GCA_041484625.1 Terriglobia bacterium
GGGTGGTTCTTCATGACCTGCAGAACCCGGCAAAGATCATCGGTGTGGGTGACTCTTGGATTCTGCAACTGGAAGATCTTTGGGAAATCACGGGATATGTCCACAACGTGGTCTTCACTTGTGGTGCAGTTGCGGAGCCTGATGGAACCGTGAAGATCTATTGGGGGGGCGCAGACACGGTCATGTGCGTGGGCGAAGCCAATGTCTCGGATCTGGTCGCACTATGCCTCCATCAAGGCAGACCGGCAAAGTAAGCACGGCATTTCAAGAGTCCTAGTACCTGTCCCTGCCGACGGTTTTTGTCTCGCGGATTCAGGCTGCCTCTCCATTCCGATAGGCAATGAAGAAGGGTTGTTCTACCAGGGCCTCAGTGGTTTGGACTTTGCAGGATAGTGTTCTTCAACGTATCTTCGAAGTTCAGCATCGGAGACTGTGAATCCGAGTGGCAAAGGGTGTTCTTCGGTTTCATAGTCCAGGTCGAACTTCAATTTGGCAAAGCACAAGTCGGGGAGATCCTGGTCTTTGAACTTGCTGTTCAACAAGTCTTCGGTCTTGATACTCGCCTTGAATTCTCGAGCCTCTACCAAAGCTTCTAAGACGCGAAAGGTGTAGGTTCGCGCGTTGAGTTGTGCTTGATATCCGACATATTGAATCCTCTTCATGGAGGGGCCTCTCTCTTGCCAATTTGGATGTCCGCAAAATGCAAGGGGTCTCGCAGATTCTGCAATTCACGGTAGTAATAAAGTGCGTTCGGTTTTCGTCCTTTTATTCTCAACCCTCTCAGAATCTCAAGTTCTTCGTTGGAGATCTCCAGGGAGGCCATGTTGTCTGAAAGAAATTCGCTCAAACCCGCAGCCTCTTCGGCGGTTTGAACGGGGCCGAGTTCAACAAAGGCGAACCGCTTGAGTTGTTCCTTGCCCAATAGAGGGCTCAAGACAACGCTCATGTGGAAAGTGATGAGGTCCATATCCCAGCTTGCAATCAATGGCCCCAGGAAACAAGTGCAATTCCGCATCGACAGGCTAAAGACATCGGTGTCGAGGAAGTCAAGAACGATCACCCGCATCTCTTCATAGCTTTTGTTGTTGAGGCGCGCAATCACCCTCAACCAGGACTCGATTTTCCACTCTTCCCTGGCGACCCCTTTGGCCACGTCCAACAGTTTCTGCGTGACAATTTGCTCGATCTCTCCAAAGGGTTCCTTGGCGAAGATTTGGCGGATCTGTTTTTCCTTATCAGGATTGCATTTACGGAGAATGACCTCTCGCACTTCCTCAAACAATGGTGACGGGAGGGGTTCAATTTTGGTCTTCAGCTCATGCTTTCGCTGTAAGTCTGCCAGCCGGCCGAGATCCCCAGGAGGGAGTTTCAGAAAATCCTCCATCTTGCGGTAAATGTCGGTCCTGTGCGGGGACGGCGGCTTCTTTTTGCGATTGACCAACTGTGAGATAAACGATTGAGTCACCTGGACAGCAGCCGCCAAATCGCTCTGCTCATAGTTTAACTGCTCCAGTCGAACTCTGATCAGTTCAGCAATATCCACGGCCAAAATTCCCTCTACTTTTCCAGTTAAACCAATGACGGTTAAGTATAGCATGACCTGGCCTCCATTCAAGCTCAAGTTCTTAAACAATTTCCGGAAAATAAGAGTCGACTTTTTTTCCTCCACGTCACAACCAGACTTCACTCCGCTTGACAATATGGAGTTGAATAACTTAATATGGTTAATCAATGTGCAGGTGCATTCTGCCTCTTGACTTCATTCGATCTCAACTAGATGGGTGAATTGGAGTAAAAAGAGGTCTTTAGGGCTTGCGGGCGTGAAAGGAGATTGTGGATTATGTTTGACCAAATCAACAACCCTGCTATCGGAGCAAAGAAGGGCTGGAGAGAACGAATCTCCGAGGCATCCATCATTATCGCGGTAGTCAGTGCTGTTCTGGGTGGCCTTCTATACTTCGCCTTGCGCTAGAAGCCTGTCGGACCTAAGTGCGACAGGCATTCGAATCACTGCGGCAACCCGCAACCGCTTTAACTTGGAACGGGAACCCGATGCCAGTTAGGCTTGGCAGTCAGGGTTAGCAGGGGATTCCCAAGGGCATCGTTGACTCCGAAGAGATTTCCTTGCTGTAGCTGCTCGATTCTTTTCTTCTCGAATCGTCTTTTACGAGATCAGCCAGCTTCCTGGCCGATCGGGAGATGAAGGGACCTCCAGGTTGTCGGGTGCATAGACATCTGCAATTTTTTCGACAATCGAAGTCAGTTCCTGCCTGAGGTCTTCCGGTGCCATCAGTTCCGCTTCGGCCCGGAAACTCAAGACCCAGGAAAGAACCTCCGGTCGGCTGGTGGCCGTGAATTCGAGGATCACGCTTCCGTCCGCCTTTGAAGTCAGCATCTGGTCATCGCTCCAGGTCCGCTCCGAGACATAAGCGGCCGCTGCCGGCTGGAATGCCATCTTGACATGAAAAGGCTCTCCCTTCATGGCCGGTGACGAATAGGGATCTTTCTATTCAGGCATACGTACCTCTCCTATAATTCTCCACGGGCAGGGAGTCGGCGATTCCCCCTTGGCAAAAGGAGGAAGGCCGCCTCAGCGGCCCGGGGGATGTCTCTCGATCACCCAAGGACCTCTCATTCTCGCTCCCTAACCCTTGCTTCTGCTTGGTTCCCTTTCGCCTTGTCCCGTGCCTTATCTAGCCCCTATTCCCTAGCCCCTGTATTTCTTTCCCCTCTTTCCACGTTCCTCTTTTTTCTTCCCGTTCCGACATCTGGAACGAAGGGGTGTTATGTTTTGAGTGGCTGCAGGCTTTCCCGGCAAAGGAAGTCGCAAGAAATTCGCAGGTACCTGGATGAGCAAGGAGTTCCCGCAGATTTCTTATCGACGTAATTGCCGGAATCCTGTACCGCAGGAGGGAGACAGCCCCCGCGGCCTATTCAGACTCGAAAGGAGATCACAAATGGAACCTATCGTTGAAAACAGATTATCGGATCCTGCCGATGACTCTGGGATCCGGAAATATTGGTTGCGCAGGTTGCACCTGGCAGCGCGCTGAAAAGTCGGGGTGCTTGGGGTTGATCAGAAAGTTCTTTTCTGATGGAAATACGGCTGAAGGCACCGAAACTACCAGGTGCCCCTGTTGCATCCACTCTGTGCCTAGCTGCTGAGTGCTGGCGGGTGTCGAGGTCAGATCACGCCAATCGGGTGGTAAATGGGCCAAGTCTGCCGCATTGTCGACCTTGTCGATGTCTGCCGGTACTACTTCATATTCCCGGTTCAGACCTTGAAGTGTGACTGTGGGCAAATGCACAAACAACTCCAGGAATGCCAGCGATTCGGTAGCAGAGGTGTACACCATTGGCGTACCCGGAAGATTCCAGCGGCCCGGGTCGCTCGCTGCTCCCAGTCCACTGTAAGGCGTCGCGCGGTTTTTTTTGGGATTCAAGCGATAAACCTGCATCAGCTGTAAACACCGTGTTCGATGCGGCCGAGCAGCGCATGAACGCGGCCCTCCCCAATAACGGTATCCATCATCTCCAGCGGCGCCTTGTTACCCAACGTGATATTGGCATGGTGCAACCATGCCTTGGCTTCATCTGGGTCACCCAACACTTTGACCGAGCGCTCATAGAGCTTCGCCAAACGAACTACCCGATCACTCTCTTCTTTTGTCAGGACTTTCTCGGTTTGCCGGCGTTGCAGAGTTCGCGCGGTTACTCCTAAGAGAGCGATCACGAAAGGCATTTTCATTTCCATGCGTTCCATCACACATTCCAGCGTCCCATAAGGCAGGCCTCGGTGTATTTGCTTGATCAAGTCGTCTTCCTGACGCACTTTGACCCCGAGCGTTCTCTTCCCGCCGAGAATCTCAATCAGATTGATTTGCTCCAATTTAGGGAACATGGCCTTACTCCTCCTTGCCAATCTGGCAAAATAATATGCCATATTGTCCTCTAAAGCAAGAGCAAACTACACGCGTCTGGGTCACGACAACCACGTTTTGTTTTGGCAGATTGCCTCTGAATGGCAGGCAGTCAGCGTAAACCCAAACAGCCCCGCGTCCTTGTGGTACCGCCAGACCATTAACGCATCTGTCGCCAGTCAGGCCCTATGATCCGCGAATTGCGATGGTCGAAGCCATGACAGGAGCGACGTTTGCCGAACACAAGCGGATTGGCTATCGGAAATATGCCGAAAGACTGGAGAGTGAGATTGCCAGCATGGAGCGAGTGGGGTCAACTTCCCGAGTCAACATTCACAGAGGTTCTCAAGACATTGGAGGCACGTGCATCCAGCCTTCGACCAACCAAACCACGATCCTGCTTGACCTGGGCCAGCCCCTCAAGGAAGCCACGCCGCCGGTGGGCCTCAAGGATGCCAAGATCGATGGACTCGTCATCAGCCATCCGCACCAGGACCACTACGGTTGGATGGAGGCAGTTGGGCCAGAAGTGCCGTTTTATTGCAGTGAGCTGACACGGGAGTTGATCGATATCATCTGCCTGGTCTGTCGCAAACCGCTGCCTCGAAACCTCTTCGTCTATTTCAAACACAAAGTCCCTTTTCAGATTGGCGATTTCACGGTCACCCCTTTTCTGGTTGATCATTCGGCCGTCGACGCTTTTGCTTTTCTGATTGAGGGTGAGCGGAAGCGGGTCTTCTACAGCGGTGACTTCCGCTCGCACGGACGGAAGGGTGTGCTCTTCAAACGAATGGTCGCTGATCCTCCACGGGACATTGACGCGCTCTTCATGGAAGGGACCATGCTCCACCGTGACAATGAGGAATTCCCGATCGAAGTCTCGGTAGAGAAGAAGATTTATAAGACCATCAAAGACCAGCAGAACATCTCGTTCCTGGTCTGCTCCTCTCAGAATGTGGACCGGTTAGTCTCGGCCTACAGGGCTTGCAAGCGGGCCGGGAAGATCCTGGTCATCGACCCCACCAGGGGTGGTGACAGGTCGGCCCTCGCATTCGCCGCCTTGCGCCGGGACCCGCAGTTAACTTCGTGTGCGCCCACACCAGCGGGCATGCCACGCTGGAAGACCTAAAGCGGTTCGCTGCTGCAATGGATCCCAGAAAGCTGGTGCCGATACACACAGAGAATGCTGAGAAATATTGCGAATACTTTGACAACGTGGAACGCCTTGTCGCTGGGAGGCCCTACGAGATCTGACTACACCAGCAAGCGCCTGAACTTCAGAAGCTGCGCCGATCGTCGCTTTTGATGGGGCTGCCGATAAGCAGGTGAATAAGCCTCAATCTTGCCCATGGAGTCCGGGTTGTACA
>JBGPHY010000446.1:0-5277 GCA_041484625.1 Terriglobia bacterium
ATTTCCTGGCGTCCTAATGGCCGCCCACCATTGGACTGGATGGCCTGTTCCTGTTTCGCAAAAGCGACAGGCGCCGGTGAGGATGCAGTCTTGGCGACGACCGCACGAGTCTGGACGAAGACAGGCGGGTGGACCGCCGCCGGCGAGGCGGTGCCTAGAACGCTCCTCCGCTGGGGTACAACGCCCACGTTCATGGTGATATGTGCCTGCGCAATTTGCCTCTCGTCCAGCTTGACGGTGTTTCTGTAAACCGGTTGCCCGGAAGCGAACGCTGTCGGTGATGTCGCGGTCACTGCGCCCGGCGCGGTCCGATTCACATATTTGATATTGGTGACGTTGGTGCTGTTTGTTGTGTAGTTGTTATAGACATTGGTGACGGTGGTATTGTTGACTGTCGTGTTTGTCACATTGACGTTGGTCACGTAGGTTCGGCTCACACGGTACGGTGGAACGTAGACCTCGCGCGGTCCAAGCGGGAACCATGCGACACCCGCGCCCACGCCGCGGCCGCCCACACCAATGCTGAAGTGCGGTCCGCCAACCCACGCAACGAGTGCCGGTGCATAAACTGGGCGTGCCACAACGACAGGCCCCGGGCACCAGCCCCACAACCCACCGACCCATGCCCAGCGGCCGTAATGGAACGGAGCGAAGCCCCACGGCGCATCATCCACCCACGTCCAGCCCCACGGCGAAATCCAGACCCAATGGCCGTAGCGATACGGTGCCCAGCCCGCGACAACCGTGCGAGGCCTCCAAATTGGACCGTAATCAGGCACGGTTCGCCATTCGCCATAGTCATCGAGATCTTCGTAACCGACTACATCACGGGAAACGTAGCGAGCGGAGGCGGCGTGATCTACACGAATGTCGCGGTCACGGCACCAGAGATCGAAGTCATCGTAGTTGCCGAGGCTGTCGAGGTCGGGGGTGAGTTGGTCGGTTCCGGTGAAAGTGGCGTGTTGACCGGAATGCACGGTAAAGGCTTGACCCCCACCCGTCACTTCGCCTTCGCCGGCACGGACGGACACCACCGTCGTATCCCCGGCTTCATTGACCTCAAGGCGGTAGTCACCGGGTCGAAGAAGATCGAAGGCGAGATTCGGGGTATCCACTTCGACCGTCTCGTCCGGGTCGAGATGGCGCAGGTGAATATTGACGATGCCTTCGCTGAGGCGGATCTGTGTGATGTTATTGGTCAGGTTCAACAACGAGAAACCGGTCTCGCCACTGAGACGAATCGCAAGTGATCCGACGTCCAGTTCGGCACGGGCTTCGCGGTCTGTCCAGAGCCTATCGCCCGTCGTGATTGGCCGGTTGACGACCGCCGAAACCCAATCGTCGGTTCCCGCCGGTTCGAATGAGACTGAACCCCGTGCGTATCCCAGGCGTGCCGCGCGCTCGGGGGGATCATCCTCATCGGCCGCAGCCCTCTGCGGCACACAAAGCCCAAGCCCCAAAGCCAGGGTCAGCATGCTCAAAGCTCTCGAGGATTTCATCATGGCCTTCTCCTCCCACGTTCCCCGAACAGTATGGACTGCCCACTGTTTCATCCGCTAGGTGATTTTTACATATTGAATGTTCCTCGAAACACCTGAATCCATTCCCGGATCGCCGAAAGGGGGGGAGTGCCGTTTCAGAAGTACCCTTTCGGCGGGTCGGGTGGATTGAACAGGGTTGGCCTAGTTCGAGTGGAGATCGCTGAAACAACAAGTTCCACTCTCACTCTATCGACAGGGGCCTGCCTGGTATCTTCCAAAATCCCTCGAGGAGGGATATTCTGCAATTCGAGGTTACTTCGTCTCAGCAGGCTTCGGAGCCGTCTTTGGGGCCTTGGCAGTGTGCGCCTTATGATGATGGGTCTTTTTCTTGGTGTCAGCCTTCTTCGGCTCGTTTTTCGGCGCTTCTTGAGCCTGAGCAAAAGTAGCCATGCTCAGTGAAAGGCCAATCATCGCGGCAAACAGGATAGAGAGTAGCTTCTTCATTTGGATATCCTCCATTCGGATTTAGATCTTACACACCTCCTTAATGAGGCAGTTGAATGACCAAATGACTCACGTGGCCTCTTTGATAAGTAAGTTGTCTGTTTTGCATGGGATGCCAGATTCGCCGCGGACGACTAGGAAGAATCCTTCCCCAAGACTTCTGAGGCAGTACGGAACAGCTGTCTCTTGATCAATTCCACCGTGCTGATTTATCAGCGTGTTGCGGCGCTGTGGCATTCTATCGAGTGTGGCAAATTGTCATGGGGTGAAAACGCAGGATCACACGCGCTCTTACTGTACGCGCATGTTACCCCCGCCAAGGGAATCGACCCGGCCAGAGACAAGCGTCTCCATTTTGGACGGGGCATTGAAAGCATTCCAGATATGGGCTATTATTCCCGCATTGAATACCCGAAAGGTCTTGCCGATTTCCCATACCTCATGAAATTGTCAATCTAAGTTCTTTTCAGGAGCGAGTTATGCGCACTTCTCTCACGGTGGTTCTTAGTGGTCTGATAGTTACTCTGGCTTTGGTCAACATGGAGTCACAAGGAAATCAGCAGAGCGCTTCCAAGAAGAAACCTGTGCCTGGACCGTCGGGGGCTCCTCTCTGTCTGGACTGCCATAAGAAGGAGACACCGGGGATAGTTTCCGATTGGCAGTTGAGCAAGCATAGCAAGAACGGGGTAGACTGCTCGGTCTGCCACGGCGATCAGCACCGTTCGGCGCAGGATGTCAGCAAAGTGCAGATTCCCACGCCGGAAATCTGTGCGGCATGTCATGAAAAGCAATTCCAGCAATTCCTGGGCGGGAAACATGCGGCGGCCTGGACAGCCATGAAAGCCATGCCCACCGCGCACCATCAGCCCAGCGCGATGATGGAAGGGATGAAAGGCTGCGGCGGATGCCACAAGCTCGGCTTGAAAACAGAAGCTGAGATCAAAGAGCTAAAAAGCGACGGGGCGGGATTTGGCGTGGCTTCCTGCGACGCCTGCCACACGCGACATCTGTTCTCGGCGGAGGAAGCCGGGCAGCCTCAAGCTTGTCAGACCTGCCACATGGTCTTCGACCACCCCCAGTGGGAAATGTACTCGTCTTCCAAGCATGGGGTGCGTTCTGCCTTGAAACAAAACAAGGTCCTGCCGGACACAGTCGCGGCTCCCACATGCCAGACCTGCCACATGCAGGAAGGGCACCACGGGGTGCGAACGGCCTGGGGATTCCTGGCTGTCCGGCTCCCCATGCCGAATGACCCACAGTGGGCAGCGGACCGGGCCACTATTCTCCAGGCGCTAGGGGTGCTGGATCCGGAGGGCAAACCGACGGCCCGTCTGGAGGTTGTCAAAGCTGCCGACGTCGTCCGATTGACCCAGGAAGATTGGGCCAAAGAACGAAACAAAATGGTGAAGACCTGCAACCAGTGTCACTCCGTCAATTTCGCCAAGGCAGAGTTGATCAAGGGTGACGACATGATCCGGGAGGCTGACCATCTGATGGCTGAAGCCATCCGCGTGATTGCGGACCTTTACAAGGACGGCATCCTGCCCAAGCCAAAGAATTACAGCTATCCCTTTCCTGATCTCCTAACGTTCCACGACGCTCCGACCGTCATTGAGCAAAAGCTCTTTGTCATGCACCTGGAACACCGCATGCGGGCCTTCCAGGGAACGTTTCATGCCAGCCCGGACTATGCAATGTGGTACGGCTGGAGCGAGATGCAGCGCGATTTGACCGAGATCAAGACCATGGCCGCCGAACTAAGACGGAATGCTGCAGCCAAGAATTGAGCGTTGCGCCTGCAGGCGCTGAATCTTTCAACACGCGGCCAGGCTCCGTCATCTGATCGACGTATTCAGTCGAGAGTGTCTAGCAAGCGGCATTTCCAGGTCCGTGTCGTTGTTCCGGTTTGGTCCAAACTTTGGAACTTCAAGCTCACTTTTGTCAAAGTGTTCTCTTGGTTATAGCAAATTCACCTCCAGAAACGCCCCTCGCGCCCCTCAACTTCTTTCGGAAAGCCTTCACACAGAAACGACATCTCGTCCAGGGAAGTAGTTGATCCCCGCCGTAAGAAATGGCGACCGCCTTGCAAACGGAAACGAGATCTCTTCAGCTCTAAAGATTCAGAGACTGAGCAGAGACCCACTGACCTGGAAAGATCGGGGTAAGTCTTGTGGGACTCATTAAGAAACTATTTAACTCGGTTGCCGGAAATCCGGGCAAGCTGATCAAAACCTTGCTTCCCTCAGTCCCGGTCACAACCAGCCCGCAGCCGGGGCCAGGTTCATTGACGAATGCGGGAGGGCATGGTTTGGCACGTTCTCCAGTTCCACAAACTCAAGAACATCCACCTTTCACGCTCTTTCCTGAATTCCCAGACACACTGCCGCAGAACCCTGGTTCCATCCTGGACGAAGTGATCGATGCACTAGACGCAACATTCGACAACGCTTGCTCGCCGGCACCTGGAAATGAGGAAGGACGAGCAGAACTGCACGCTGACGAAGAAGCCTCAATTCAGGAACTCTTTGCTGAGATTGCAGCCACCTATGCCGCCCCTTTGAAGAATCTCATCTTTGCGCTCCACCGCCACACCGCCACCAGAGACTCGATCGAATTCGGTCGTCCTGTCTTGCGCAGTATCAGAAGCGCAGCCGAAAAGGTCAACCTGACTGAAACAGTCAGGCGAATGGAAGAATTCGACAAGAGCCTCGCGCTCGGCCAAGCCGGGCCGGACCGCTTTCTGGACGGGGAGATCCGCGATCAGATCTTGTCTAATTACGACTCGCTCGCAGAAGTCCTGCCCGAAAGTTTTCGCATTGGAGAAGAGAGCCGGAAGCGTGAGGATATCATCATCTATTCGTTACTGCAGGAGATCCCTGGAGTGGGTTGTGTAACCTTTGAGAAGCTTTACCAATCCGGCCTAGGCTCGCTCCATATGCTCTTTATGGCCAACCCGGAGGATTTGGCTGCGGCCACTGTTATTCGACGTCAGCTCTGCGAAAGGATCTGTCTCAAGTTGCGGGAGTACCGCGAAGAAACTGATTGCCGCGCTGGTCAACCGGGTCAGTCGGGGTATCACTCTGGTTTAGTCGAGCTTGTCAACGAACTGAGGAAACTCAGTGATGGTAAAGGGCGAGGAGGCGGTCCAGGCACAGCCAGGCACTCGGGAGTCGAAAAACGCGAGCGCCGAAAGCAGCGAAATAACCGTTTTCTTCAAGTCAATGTGATCCTCGCGGAACTGGGTGAACTCGATCTTATTCAAAGGCTGGAAAAAGTCTCCAGCAAAAGGCGC
>JBGPHY010000447.1:0-5271 GCA_041484625.1 Terriglobia bacterium
AATTTCCCGTACACCACCACCAACGCGGGGGACACAGAGTTTCGTGGGTTTACGTCGTCCAAGAAGCTCGTCCTGCATGAGATCCAGGTTGACCATGCAGGGGATATGGGTTTGGCCTACTACAGACTGTACCTCTACACCGGTGACACGAAATACAGGACTGCGGCCATTCATGTGGCCGATACGCTGGCAAACAAGGTGAGAACAGGCACTTCGACCCAATCCGTCTGGCCTTACCGCGTGGTGATGGATACCGGGAAGATTACCGCAGAATATGGCGCGAATTGGATCGGCTGCTACACGCTTCTCGACAGCTTAATCAAGGCAAACCTTGGCAAAGTGGCTGTTTACCGGGATGCCCGGACAAGAGCCCGAGATTTCATACTGCAGCATCCGATGAAGACGGGTTACTGGACCGATGGACATACAGATACTGACGTGAACAGCAATACCTACAAGAGTAACATGAGTGCCAGTAATACCACTTTATACATGTTGGACCACCCGGATTTTGATCCGGATTGGGTGATAGATGTCCCTAAGCTGATCAAGTGGACCGAAGAGTATTTTGTTGTTCGTTGTGCTCCCGGAGAGCCTGCGACACAGTGGGGCGCAAACATCGTGGGGGAACAGGACGGCTTCCTGGTGAAGATGGACTACCAGACCGCACGATATGCCGCTGAATGCGCCAGGTGGTATGCGGTTTCGGGTGACACGGCCTACAAGGAAAAAGCCTACCGTTCTCTGAACTGGGTCACATACTGTAATGATTCCTCCGGCAAGGCGTTTGAAAGCCCTGTCAGCAAAGATGTATCCAACTGGTGGTCGGACTGCTATGGCGAGGGTCCCAGGATGTTTTACCACGCATTTGCAGCAGTTCCCGAATGGGCTCCGCCGCGACAGAACCACATCTTGTATTCGGAAGGAGTGCTGAAGCAAGTTTCCTACTCGGCAGGAAAGGTACAATACGCTGCCACCGATAGCGCAGGGACTGAGTATCTTCGGCTGGCATTCCTCCCAACCGCTATCACTGCAAACGGAGTCAAACTCTCTTTGCGCCCAGACCTGAAGGGGGAGGGCTACACCGTAAGGAATCTCGGGAATGGAGATTATGCGGTGAACATCAGAAGGACCCGGGCCGGTGAGGTGGTCATCAGGTGAGGCCTCAATCCAAGCCTGGATTTCTCACCACATGAGGCCTGAAAGGCCGGGCATAGGCAGCTTGTGCGCCCGTGATATTGGAAAATGCGGGGAATCCGGAATATTTTTGGCGAGGGAGAATTGCATTCCCAGATGTAAAGAAGTTTATCTCCGAGCCAAGAGCCGCCAGCACCGGGGTTCGCTGCTTGTAGGGATTTCTATCATTTTCGCAACGGCCTCGCTGGCTGGCCAAGCCAGAAGCCCTGGCATCAACAGCCGCCAGATGCTCTTTCTCGTCTCCTGATACCACAGCGGAATCAGGCTTCTACTCTTTTTTGTCCGCCGGGACTGCCGGTTTCGCGTCATTCTCTTTGGGGCTTTCCTCTCTTTTTTCGACCACGATGGTGAAATCACTTACCAGTGCCGCTATAGCGCCGACGGCCGCTAGAATTGGCGCTGCGATGACTCCAATAGCAGCGAGGGTGAGGGGAATTTCGAGGAAGGTATGACCGGCTTGATTCTTAACAATGATTCGCCTGATGGTTCCCTGGTGAATGAGATCTTTAATCTTTTCAACAAGATCTTTGCCTTGGACTTTGAACTCTTCGTAAATGACATTGAAGTCACTCATGGACCCTCCGAGTCTTCTGAATTGCTACTTTCCGGCTTGTCTATATTCAATCTGAACTCAGTGTCCGCCTGGCAACCCTCATATCTATCTTGCCCTAATATGGTCCGGATGTGTCGAGCCCAGAGATCTCTTCCGATTGAATCCTGCAGATAGAAGGGTTGGCGCAGGCCGTCTCTTCGACTAGCGGCTCCAAAGAGTGTCCCCACACTCCACCGTCTCAGGGGCCTTACATCTTAATAAAGATCTTTTTCTTGTAGAACCAATAGCACAAGTACCAAAGCATTCCCCAGACCACGATGCTGGTGGCGATCCTGCCGTTGAGATCTCCGGCCCAAGCGAGCAAGCCCATGGTAAAAGGCCGTGCGATCTTGTAGAACCACTCCGACCCACCCGTATTGGTGAACATGTAAATGAAGAGGGAGTTCATACCTACAATGTTAAAAAATAGAGTCCACTTTTTGATCCCCTTGACGTCAATCAACCAATAGGAGACCGCGAGCGCCAGCAAGCACCATCCACCGGACACGATGACGAACGAACTGGTACAGATACGTTTGATGATCGGTGTCCAGGGGTTCATAGAGTAGCCCACGACAACGCCGATCAGGCCTGCGACGACCAGTATTTTCATCTTCTGGAAAGGAATACGACTGCTTTTCAGGAGTTGGCCGGCCAGTACACCCCACATCGTATGGGCTGTTGTAGGTACGGCATTGAAGGCCACCCAGTACCCTTGGGAAAGTTTACCCATCAGCCGAAGGTCCATCCAGGCGCCGAAATTCTTGTCCGGAGTGAACGGCTGGTTGAATCCGGCCACAGGCCAGAAGCGGTATAGCAACTCCGTGATCACCAACAGCAAAAAGGTGAAGGCAATCTGCACCCGGGCCGGCTTCCTCATCATCAGGAATGCCACCAGGTAGGTGAAAGAGAGCTGAGCCAGGACATTCCACAACTCGAAGGTGATCCTGCCCGGACCTATGCAGTACAGGCCCCAGCCAAACAGCAATAGCAGCGCCGACCTGCGCAACGCATGCTGAAAGCCTCCTTGCCAACTCTCCCCCCGGTCCCACCGCAATCCGAAGGAAAAGGGCATTGCCACCCCGACGATAAACATGAAGAAGGGTTGGATCAGGTCCCAAAAGCGCAGGCCATTCCAGGGATGATGCTCAACCTGCATACCGATCCAACCGATCCACGTACCGTCAAAAGCCGAGCTGCCCAGTGTAGAGTACAAGTGTGTGGCTTCTCCGATAAGCATGAACATGGTGAAACCGCGAAAGAAATCGAGCGATGTCAGCCGATCCTGGAGTACCGGGGTCGAACTGGAGCTTTTGTCCATGACACTTCCCCCTATTGATGTTTGGGTTTATCTAAACTCAAAGCTGGTAGTTAGGCCGTCATTTTTCTGATTTTTTGCACCGGCCGTTCTCTGGCCCACTTGCGCCTGTCGGAATTGTATTAGAAAATCGGTTGTGCGAAAAGGAGTTGTTAACGATGAGAATGCTAAACCGGCGTGATCTGATGAAGGGTGCCGCCCAAATCACAGCAGGTCTATCGGCTGGTACAATGGCTTCTAATCTGGTGGGTTCTGGCAGCACTGGAGAATTGAATGCGAAAGGGGTTACAGCGGTCGTTCCTCTGCCGATCCAGGTGGTTATTGACGATGTGGGTTGGTGGTCAGGCCATGATGGCAGTAAACAGCAAGAACCCTATCGCACAGGAATCCAACGCAACCATGTCCCGGAGGATTACGAGGCCATTGTGCAACTGGGACGTGCGTTGGGCATACGGCCTCAGGCCGCCATGATTTTGTGCGAATGGGATAGAGCCAATATATTACGTAAACTCCCGAGTGGCACCTGGATGGGCTCGGACTGGGACAATAAAAGATGGGTAGGTCCCTGGCTTGAAAAAGCCGCCGATATTATTCGCAGCAATTCCCCGCACTTGGAATTGACCTTGCATGGCATTGGCCATGAATATTGGGCCAACAGAAAGTTCACACGAGCCGAATGGGCCGATTCAAATGGCACCATGCGTCCTCCTGATCAAGTCGAAGCCCACTTGGATTTCTTCGGAGCCCTCCTCAACCAAAATCACTTGGGGCCGTTCCCGAGCTCCTTTGTGCCCACGGCTTTCCTGCATGGATTTGGTCCGACCAATGGGCATCAGGCGAGCATCGCCGAGATTCTAAGCCGACGCGGCATCTTGTATATCAACACGCCCTTTGAGGGGATGCATAATCGAGCGGCTGTGAATTACGGCGTTTTCGGATTTGATGCCGGCGTGATTACCATTGACCGGGGCCAGGACTTGCTTGAGTGGTATTCCATCGGCGCGGTGCCAATAGGCGTATTGCGGGGCCCTACATGCGGTATGCACTGGCCCAACTTGCTCCATCCCAATCCCGAACGCAATTCAGAAATCGTCGAGGGATGGGTTCGCTTCTTGCAACCCTTAAATGATTCAATGGGCACCTTGCTGGCGACGAATTCAGAGCACTTCCGGACCCAGCTTGTATACCGCGTCTGCACGCAGTTGACGCCGACTGAGAGAGGTATTCAACTTGATTTTACGAAGGTCGATGGTCTGCCCCGTCCTCCAAAACAGGACGAACTGACCCTGAAGGTCAGGTGCCCCTACACGGTGCGTCTGGGGTCCGACAGCATTCAGGTGACGTCAGAGTCTTTTGTTAAAAGGGACGGTTCTTATCTTTACACCCTCAAGTTGAAGAGAATTCCGGGAAGAAAGCAGGCCCAGGTGATTGTTACCCCGCAATCGTAGGGGGTTAAGGCAACAAATAAAGTACTCTATTGCGGCATTGAGGATTAACCAGCTTTGACACTACCCAAGTCCTGACCCTGGCCGACATATGACTCCAAAGACCTGAACATCACTCTGGATTGCACGGCCATATTCAAAAACATGAACCACGGTGAGATCGTTAGTTTTCTTTGGGGTGTTGCAGACCTGATTCGCGACACGTTTAAACGCGGCAAATACCAGGACGTGATCCTGCCTTTGACCGTCCTGCGACACCTGGACTGACATCTCGAAACGCGATGAGAAAGACGATCAGGTTGGCATCGTCGGCTATGAAATCAACTTCAACCGCTGCTTTTATAAATACATTCCACCACGGCAGCTCGAAGAGATCGAAGCAGACATCCGCACCATCGAAAAAGACATCGTGCGGATGCTGGCTGAGATAACTGGGTCCAGGCCGGATGAGGTAGTGGGGCAAAGTTGCTCGGTAGTGTGGGAACACAGAAGTCCCAAAATGTCGGCACATAGTTGTCAGTTCCGACGGTTTGGGTAGATTCCGTTCAAGAGAGGAACAGAAAGAAACGGCACCTGACGGAAGGACCATGACTACGACTGGTAGGTACGATTTGGGAGACTTGTATGCTGAATGTCGGTCCCTTGTTCTACACTCTTGGTATTAAGAAGCAGTCGACTCGAACCATCCAGGAGCGTGCACCATGGTTGAAACAATTCAG
>JBGPHY010000448.1:0-5250 GCA_041484625.1 Terriglobia bacterium
GGGGTTGAGCCGATCCAATGTACCAACCACCAGGTCCCCCGTGAAGCGGTTGGCGTTGAACGAAAAAAGGTCATCCGTGGTATGCCGGTATCGATAGGTCACGTGAACCATTAATTCGTTCAACAGCTGATATTGCACTCCAAAGTTGGTGTCTATTATCAGGGGGTTTTTCAGATCTGTGACAATGGCTCCCAGGGCGGGTCGGGTCCCATCAAAGGCTCCCACCGCGTTGACGGCTGGGACCTTCAGGTTCGGGTTGGGCAGAAAGTCGCAGATGCCTCGAGGGGCCAGACCGTAAACAATGGGGATCCCCCGCTCGGTCCCGGCAAACACCAGGGCCACATCGGGGGGATTGTCCGCCGCCGCGTACCAGGGTTGAGTGTTGACCTCGTCATAGAGGATGGCAAACCCGCCGCGAATCGACATGCGCCCTTTTCCGCTCGGGTCCCAGGCCAAACTGATTCTCGGACCGAAGTTGTTCCAATCGGTGTGGTAGTAGCGATCGATCTTCTGGTTGATAACGGTGGATATTTCGGAGGGGTTCAACCTGGCTGAGGTCAACGCAGGCTGCCAATTGTTTCGGTCCTTTCCGAGAGTATCATTGAAATAGGAGTCCCAGCGCAGGCCATAGTTCAGAGTCAGGTTCGGACGCATCTGCCACGTATTCTGAACAAAGAAAGAGAGTTCCTTCTGAGGGAAGAACAGCCGGCTGGATCGGGCCGTACCCGTTCCGGCATTCAGGCCCCGCATTTCCTGATAGGGATTATCATCGGCAAAGTCCAGGAAACTCGCAAAATTGTACTGGGGATTGTCTCCGAACAAGAACGATTGCAAGTCCCAGCTGGAGTGGCGGTATGTGCCCCCCATCTTGATCCCATGTTTTCCACGATTCAATGAGAAGATATCCCCGAACTCCGGAACCTTGCTCGGTGTGTCTTCCCTGGACCATGGTCCATTTCCGATGACAAACCCGTCGTCCGTGGCCATGAAGGGAACGTGATAGACATCACCCCGCACATTCATGTAGTGAGTAGTCGTGTAACCAAACCGGGCTTCGTTGAGTGAATTGGGGGAGAAACTGTGAGTGTGAACTACGCTAACATAGTTAATGTTATCGAAAAGATTCGCATCAAATGCATCACGGACGTCCGGACGGGTCCATTCCGGCTTGGTGAACCAATAACTTCCGTAGATTCGGTCCCGCGCACTGGACGATTGGTAATCAATGCGCCCGTTGAACTGCTTTCCGGTGCGTCGTGCGGGTTTATCCACGGTCACTTCCCCCAGTTCGGGAATCCCGTCACCATCTTTGTCGATGAAGCCCGACCTTGGGTACCGGAAAGGCGGGAAATCCTTGAACAACGTAGCGGCCACCGAGTTGGGCCGCGTTTGAATGACGTAATTCTTGAAGGCCTCAGTTTCTGTCAGGGTGACAGAACTGCTGGAGGCCTTCTCACGCAGGCCTTCATAAGCGCCAAAAAAGAATAGCCGTTCCTTGACAATCGGGCCTCCGAACGTGCCTCCGAAGAGTCGAGTGTACCTACTCGGTAGGTCTTCCCGCCTGCTGCCGAATGGAACCGCGTTAAGACTATCCTGCTGGGCGGTGATGTGGGCCGTGCCATGATAGTCGTTCGTCCCACCCTTGGTGACAATCTGGATCTGTGGGCCGCTGATGGTTCCATAGTCGGAAGAAGTGGGATTGGTGGTTACCCGCACTTCGGTTACAGCATCGGGATTAGGGGAGAAGGCCGTGGCCCAGGTGCTACCTTCGGTGTAACGAAGATTGATTCCATCGAGGAGGTAATTGGCTTTGTTTTCGTTACCTCCTGAGGAGACACGGGGGGCCGAATAATTGGAGAACTCATCGCAGCAGAAGGCACCACCTCCACCTTCCGCCTTGCCTGTGATCCCGGGAGTAATCATGGTCAAGGTCATGATTCCCCGGCCGGCCGTGGGCAGCGATTTTAGTTCGTTCTCGTTGATGACCTCCGAGATACGTGCCCCGGTGGTTTCGACCTGAGACTCCGCACCAGAGACGTCAACCGTCTGGGTAATCTCTCCCACTTCCAGCGTGAAGTTCAGATTGGCGGTGGACTGGGACTTGACTTCAATCCCTTTCTGGATAACGGACTTGAAGCCAGTCAGTTCCACTCGAACTTCATAAGTCTCGGCAAGGAGATCGGGGATCCGATAATACCCGTCATCGGCCGAAATGGCGCTGCGCGAAACGCCGGTGTTTTCGTTGGTCACTTTCACCTGGGCTTTGGGAACACTGGCGCCGGATGGATCGGCGATGTGACCCTGAATGGCACTGGTGAACTGGGCATAAAGTCCGCCGGCCTGCAAAAGAAAACAGATCAAGACGGCCACGGCGGCGCGAATACCAGACTTCGTGTTAATCCGGATTGGACTATCGGTCAAGCGAAGTGATTTCATGGAATGCCTCCCTCGGGCTAGGATATCCTCCATAAAAAACAGACAACAGAAAATGGATCGATCAGATCAACTCATTGCTTCGTTCACTCATACTGCGCGACAACATTCTGGACCCCCTGCAGGTTCCCGGACAGAACGATCCACTCCTTGGCCGGATCGAACCGCTCGTAGCGGAGTCCATTGACAGTGACACTTCGCATGGGCTTCGCCTGCGGGTGACGAAGCCGGAGATAAATCGTCTTGGGTGGATTTCGTCCCGGCGGCGCAAGGACCGCTTCGATTCTACTGGAGTCGGGACTGAGTGTGATCCCAAAAGACAGAGGGCCGAAATGCGTGGGCGCCCGCTCAATTCCGACTGGACGAGAGTCGGAAAGCCAACTGCGGGGGACGGCTTGCCCCAGGTAAAGGTCTTCACCCTGCTCGCGGACAAACATCAAGCGCAACCAGAAGGTGGACTGGGCCTCGTCGGAGGTCTTGAAATGATCGCCACGCGGGTAACCTAATTCAGGCAAAGAGTGCTCATTGAACATTCGAATCTCGGGATAGAATCCCGAAGCAAACGCATTGAAATAGGCCCGCAGGTAGTGTTTGATCTCGTCGCGGTAAAGGTAAGGCGGCGGCCCATCTAGTAGATTAGCCTGCATGGAGAATCCCCCACGCGAGAACCAAAACTGGTCAAAAGCCGGGATGGAATACCCATACTCGTCGGAGATGTAGAGATTGTCCTCATAGTCTTCCAAGACCCACTTTGCCTCAGGCGCGTCAGGCGTGATCAGCTGGTAGAAGAGGAAAAACATTGGCCCTTCGAGCGTTTCTCGCAACCAACCGTGGCTTCGGCCGCGTTCATAAAGGCGCGAGGGGGTCTTAGGCACATAGCTGCCGTCCCGCAGTCGCACCACCGGGGCGAGGATGCGGGCTTCCGTGAAGGCGCGCATCACATCCTGGCGATAGGCTTCCGCCTCTTTCTTGAGACGGGCCGCCTCGGGGTGGCCGAAGTCGGCTAAGGCCTCGGCCAGATGCAAAAAACCCCAGGCAGTAGCAGAGTTTGTGGCCAGCCAGTGCCAGTAATCAGTGACGTCTTCCAGCGATCCTTCGGGCAACACACCGTATTCCAATGGACGGCTGCCATCGGCGTTCAGCTTCATGGTCACTTGACGCTCTCGAGTGATCCAGTCACAGGCTTTCACCAGTTTCGGGGCGGCTTTTTCCATCCAAGTCTTGTCGCGTGTCATCCTCCAATGCTCTGCCATGGCCCACATTACATAGCCGTGACTCTTGTTGTAGTCGCCGGTCTCGTGCCCGCCAGCGCCGTAGAAGAGGCCTTCCTTGCTCTTAAAGTTTCCGAGAAATGCGACCGTCCCCTGGTAATGGAGGAACGCGTCGAGGTTCTTCTGGGCCTCCCCGTGATAGCCCCGCCTGTCCAGGTCGCTGATCATCATCACCGATTCGTTGGGGTAGACGCCATAGTCAAACGTTCCCACGTGAGCGTGCAAGAAATCAGAATTCAGTTCCTTGTAACAATTCACAAGCATGTGCCGCAGATGAGCCTTATAGAAATCATTGAGCCACGGCTCCGGAGTGACTATTTCGGTGCCCTTGGAAGTCACGTCTCTCCAATAGGAACAGACTCGGCTGCTGTCCGCCTCGAATTCCAGCCTACGTAACGCTTCGATTTCGCTGGCCGTCTCGAGGGTTATGGAGGGGATGGAGAAGTAGAGGTCGTGCGATTCCTTCGCGCCCAATTCGAGACGCCATCGAACGCCGTCTGCTTCATTCGACAGGTCGCCGCGGCGGCCGGTGTCGATGAGGTAACGGAGCCGCGGTTTTCCCCGGTAGGCCGCCAGGATTTGGTCTCCTTCTGAGAACAGCTTCTCCGGGGCTTGATTCTTTTCCTCATCCTCCCCGGGAGCCGAGTGGAGGAATAACTGGGCCAGCGCCTTGCCTGACGTGGACGTGTTGATCATGCGCACGCGCATGCGCAAGACGGTTGGGTCATCCAAACGAATCACTTCCAGATCGGCATTCAACTTGTCCAGGAAAGTGGTCTGTTCGTAGAAAATCGGGCCGTCCTGCCAGTGAGTTCTCAAGAGTGGAAGAAAGCCCTTTTCCAAACTGCGGTTTCCGGAGATCAAGGTTTTCGGAAAACCAAAGTTGAAACCGTGCCCATGCACAGAGCCATCCCAGAGTTGGCGACTGGCGTCTCTGGGGCTGGGAAAGTCCTTGAACCAACGAGAATTTGCCGCGAGGCGGACCGTTCCATCAGCATCCTGCCGCATGGCGTTGCGGTTCCCCGGCAACCCATGGACAAAATAAAGGGGGCGCTTGAGAGGCATGTCATCCCAAGCACGATGGAGAGTTTGCTCCGGCTCGTTCTTGATTCGCTCATAGACAGTCTTACCTGCGAATTCCTTGCGGAGTTCCCGGTATTCCTTCAGCCCGACATTATCGTCCCCGCGAGTCACCAATGCTCCCAGGTCGTTAACGAAAACACGTTCCCCACGAGCGATTTCATCTGCAGCAAACGAGAAGGGCCGTTGCCGGGACCGAATAGTGACAATAGTTCTGTCATAGTGGGAGTTGGAAGGATCAACCGCCATCAGCAGTTCCGCTTCTATACCGCCTTCTCCATTCTCCGGGAAAGTCCATTGCAGCCGGGGTGCCTCGCCTATACGAGCCGCTCCGAGTGGGCGCAATCCGATGAGAACGCCATTGAAGACTGCCACATCCTCGCTATCCTGGCCCACGATTTGGATCTTGGGTTCAGCCGGCTTTCCAAACAAAATGCGCGCCTTTACCAGCCGATAAGTGGAATCA